>CAMJRV010000015.1 GCA_946408315.1 uncultured Bacillota bacterium
CAACCGGAGAAACCTCTCGATGACGGAACAGTTCCGCACGCTGTTTTACGGGGAGATCGCCCCAAAGCTGGAAGAATGCGTGCGCGAAGCCACGGGGTATCAGGCGGAGGTAACGTCTTTGCAGGTTGACGGGGCGAAAAGAGTAGATAAAATTGTCTTGACGATGATCGGAAATACATGGTAAATTTAACGGAGAAGGTTCTGCAAATCGGATACGAGGTGCAGAATTTTATTTCATCGAACCGAATATTTCGGAAGAAAGCAGCCCTAGACGTTGCACACCGAACCACATTTGTATCTCAAATGCGGTCCGGTACGCAGGGCCGAAGAAGCAAAGGAGCACGGTGGCAGTCATGCTCTGGAAACTGACAGGCAAAAGGAAGGCTGCGGGACGATACTTTGGAGAGACTTCATTCAATTGGAGCGCCAACGAGGCTATAACCAACAGGCAAAAGGACAGAGGAATTATGATTTGTAATCGGTCATAGGAATATTTGGTTTCCAACTGCTGAGTAAGATTTGCAGACAGCGTGGATTGATCGGCTGTCTGCCGCCAAAAGCAAGGAGGAAAAGAAGATGAGAATGTTATTGATCGGAGCAGGCGCGGTGGGTGAATCCATTTTGCGTATCCTGGAGGTCAGAGATCCGAAGCGGACCTGGCTGGAGCACGTAGTGGTAGCCGATTGCAGCATGGAAAAAGTAAGGTCGGTATGCGAGCACCTGAACGACAGCGACAGGTATACGCCGGAGTTTGTGGACGCCCACAAAGAAGAAGACGTGGTAAATCTGATCAAAAAATACGACTGTGATTTTGTCATGGACGCTGCGGCGCCCTATGTGACAAACCGGATTTTTGACGCGGCGTTTCAGGCGGGAGCGAAGTATGCGAATATGGGAACCCTGTCCGTGCCCTTCGACCCGCCCCAATATGGAATCGGTCTGGAAAACTGCTATAAGGAACCGATGACGAAGTACAATTTTGACAGGCATGAAGCGTGGGCGGAAAAGGGAAACATGGCGGTGATCTGTCTGGGTATCGATCCCGGCGTCGTCAATGTTTTCGCTAAATTCGCGGCGGAATACCTTTTTGATGAACTCTATGAGATCCATGTCAAGGATGGGGGTAACCTCACCATCCCCAGCGCCGGAGAGGACGATATCGCCTTCGGCTTCAATGTCTGGACGGTTCTGGACGAATGCATCAATCCCAATGTGGAGTGGAACAAGGATTACGGTTTCATCGTAGACCGTCCTTTTGCCGGAGAGGAAACGTTCCAGATGCCGGCCGGAGTCGGCGCCAATACCCTCGTCAAGATCGAGCATGAGGAGACGGTTACGATCCCCAGGTACCTGCAGCGGTACGGCCTTCGCAGGTGCACGTTTAAAATCGCCCTGGACGACAATCTGGTAAAAGCGCTGAAGGTCATCAGCGCCCTCGGACTGAGAAGCCTGAAGCCCGTCGAAGTAGACGGTGTGAAGGTCATTCCAAGAGACGTAGTCGCCGCCTGTGCGCCCCAGCCGGAAGATCTCGGGGATGAGATGATCGGAAAGATGTGCGTGGGGATCCACTGCAAGGGAGTCAAGGACGGAAAGACGAGGGAAGTCTTCATGTACCAGCCTTTTGACAATCAGATCGCCATGAAAAACTGGAATATGCAGGTCGTGGTGGCTCAGACCGGATTTGGAGCCGCCGTAGGCATTGAGCTCATCGGAAGGGGAATCTGGAACGACGCGGGCGTGTTCTCGCCGGAGTATTTCGATCCTATTCCGTTCCTGCGGATCATGGATGAGTCTGGGTTTGAATACGGTATCGTGGAAATGGATTCCGAATACAAGACGGTCAACGATAAGAAAATCATGGCCCAGATTTACAAGGAGGCAGCCAGGTCTCAGAAGGAGAAGGAGAAGAAAAGCGAGGGGAAACGCTCCAGATAAACGGTATCGTCTAAACAGCATCGTCAGAAAAAACGTCCCAAAACGGTCAGTACCGACCGCTTTGGGACGTTTTTTCTCGCGCCCAGCAGGCAGATTTCTGTAAATTTCATCAAGAATCGAGTTAATTTCTACGTTTTATTGAATTAATGAAATAATTACGCTATATTAAACTAATAGTATAGAAAATAGCGATTAATTGTTGAATTATTGGGTGAATTCAATGAATCGTGTCGAAAACAGATCTCAGAGAATACAACTGTTTGAAAAGGTCTGCACGGTTTGCGGAAGGGAACTCCAGGGCTTCATCTATACCATGACCAGAAGCGATCCCTTTGCCATGGAAGAGATCTATCAGAATACCATGCTGGGAGCATTGGCGGGACTGGAGTATCTGCGCGATATCGGAAAGATGAAATCATGGCTCTTTTCCATCGCAAAGGCGGAGGCCAGGCGATATTATGCCGCCATTGCAAAGGCAGAGGTCAGGTGCTGCCATGCCCCACCGGGAACTGAGACAGATTTTACGAAATCCGTCGAAGACAGCGAGTCTGTGAAAAATTTGATCGGTGTGCTGTCGGACGAAGAGCAATTGCTGTGTATCCTCCACTATTATTACGACCTGCCGCTGAAGAAGATCTCTGAAAAAATGAATGTAAACTACAACACGGTCCGGTCCATGCATATGCGGGGAATGTCCAAAATGAGGAAGGAATTGAAGGAACTTGCAAGCTGGTGAGCCCGATTGAAAAAATGTCAGAATAGATTGCAAAATAACTAGTAAAAATTTCAATCCCATTGAATTTTAGTCGAGTTGTGCTATGATTACAGATACTGGACCGCCTTAGAGCGGCATCCCACAGGAGGTGTTGTAAATGTACGATACGATGATGAAGCCGGAAACACGAAATCTGATCATAGAAAAAATAATCCGGGGAGAATGGGAAATGTTCCAATCCGTTGAGGAGATTGAAGGAAAAGCGAGCTGCAAGGAGGAATGGCAGACGTTTCATATCATGAGATATTCTTATTACAATGCCTGGTCCGACCAGATGATAAAAAGTTATCTGAGAGACTTGGACGACGCCTTTCGGGAACATAGAAATCTCGTGATGGAAAAGTATGCGTATATGATGGAATCTACCGATCCGGAATATTACAGAAGCAAGCTTGAGCCGCACCTGCCCAAGGGCGATGAGGAGACGAAGGCGATGATCGGGGAGATTGCAGAATACCTGGTCGGCTGCGATCGGGAATTTGCGCTGCAATATCCCGGACTCGGACGGAAGAGCCGCCCCATTTCCGCAGAGCAGGACAGCGGTTATGAGACGTCGGCCGAAACCTACATAAAGGGCGAGCTGAGAACCTATTCCAAATTTACGCTGAAGCATTTTCTGGACTATGTTCGGGCTTGCCGGGGAGACGGCGTCAATTTTTCTTTCCTGGTCAAGGATAAGATGGTCAGGATGTACGGATTCGATTCGCTGGAAGATGCGGAACGGAAGATGTGAGGCAGGTGGGCTATGGAAACGGGGAAATTTTTTCAGGAACTGGACGCGATGTTCAGAAACGGAAACATCAAGGATGCCGAGACATATGTGATGGGCTCGATGGAGCGCGTTACGGAAGAGAAGAACCTGCCCGCGCTGCTGGCGATGGCAAATGAGCTGGGAGGCATCTACCGAGTGACGAACCGGCTGGAAGAGGCAAAGAAGGTGTACGGGGCTGCGGTGGAGATCATCCGCCTGCTGGGGCTTGAAAACGCCGAGCAGCACGGAACGACGCTCCTGAACCTCGGAAGCGTTTATACGGAAGCGAACGAGCCGTCGGAGGCTCTGCGGCTCTATGAAGAGGCGGAGGCGATCTTTCAGCGCGTCGGATTGGAATCGGAATATCAGATGGCCGCGCTTTACAACAACAGGAGCCATGCCTTCGATAAGCTCGGAGAGCCGGAAAAAGCGCTGGCCTGGGCGGAGAAAGCCATGGGCGTCATCCGGAAGCTGGAGGATTATGACACGGAGCTGGCGACGACCTATACGACGCTGGCCGCCCGCTGTTCAAAGATGATGCGATACGATGAGGCGTGGGATTATCTCAAAGAAGCGGAGGCGATCTTTCTGAAGCTGCCGGGGAAGCCGAACGTTCACTATGCTGCTACGCTGAATTCTCTGGGAGAAATCTGCTACCGGAGAGGCAGCTATGAAGAGGCGGCGGCCTATTTTGAGAAAGCGCTGAAGATCATTGGAGAGAACTACGGGGAGAACCAATCCTACCGGGATGTTTCCGCAAACCTTGCGAGGGTCAGAGAGGCGGCCGGGAAAGCTCCCGCAGCGTCCGGGCAGGGTGCAGCTTCCGGGCAGTTGTCCGCGGCTTCCGGGACCCGGCGGCTATCGGGGCTGGAAATGGCGGAAGCTTACTATAATGAATACGGGAAGCGAATGATCGAGGAGAATTTTTCAGAATATAGGAAGTACGTGGCCGCAGGGCTTGTGGGCGAGGGTTCCGAATGCTTCGGCTTTGACGACAGCCTGTCGGAGAGTCACGACTACGGTCCGGGCTTTTGCATCTGGCTTCCCGATGAGATATACAAGAGCGTGGGCCACAGGATGCAGGAGGAGTATGACAAGCTTCCCAAGAGCTATCTGGGCAGGTGCAGAATGGAAACGGCGGAGGGCGCGGGAAGAGTGGGCGTCTTCAGCATCCGGGAGTTTTACAGGAAATATACGGGCTGCGACGGGATTCCCGAAAATCAGATCGCATGGCTTCTCATCCCGGAGACCAGCCTTGCCACCGCCGTAAACGGCAGAGTCTTTGAGGATCATCCGGGCGAGTTTACGAAGATCAGAAACGGCCTGCTCGATTTCTATCCGAGAGACGTCTATCTGAAAAAATTGACGGCGAGAATGGCGATGATGTCACAGGCCGGTCAGTATAATTACGAGCGGTGTATGAAGCGGGGAGAGTACGGCGCCGCCTATCTTTCCTGCGGGGAATTTATTAAAAATGCGGGTTCTATCGTCTATCTGCTGAATCATAAATACATGCCGTTTTATAAATGGATGTTCCGGGGGATGGGAGCGCTTTCCCGGCTGGGCGAGGTGAAACCGATGATGGAGAGGCTGGCTGCGGTCCCGGATCTGCCGGAGAATGCGGCGGAAAAGGTCTCTCTGATCGAAGAGATCTGTGTTCTGGTTCGGGACGAGCTGGAACGGCAGGGGCTTGTCGGCGGGAAGGACCCGTTTCTGAACAGCCATTGCCGCGACGTGATCAGCCTCATATCTGATCCGCAGATCAGGAAGCTGCCGGTTATGTTTGACGGAAGATAAAATCAGCGGTATACTTACGGGATAAAATGGAGTAAGGAGTGTGAACCGGTTGTCTCATAACCTTCAGCAATTTGGAATCCTTGCCGATATGGTGAAGGAAGGCTTTATCTATATCGATAAGGATGCTCGGATTCAGATCTATAACAAGAGCGCGAAAGAAATCTTCAGAATTGATAAGAGCGTTGGCACAGGCCATCCTGGCGGCTCGATCAAGAAGGGGGATATTGTCATCATCGGGGACAACTGCCTTGGCAAGGATGACGGAGGGCTTGAGGCGGACAGCCTGATCAAGATCGGAATCAGAGATCCCAATATTGCGCCTCACGTTGCATTTTTAGGCATGGGCCTGTATGAGGACGACAGTGCAGAGCCTGTCTACGAATATCACCATACGAACGATGGGTTTTCTTCCGTATATGAGCTGAAAGCGAATATTCTGGGCTACCGGGCCGCGGTTAAAATAGAGGAAAAGAGCATTGCGATTACGTTCGGTGAAGAATCGTTTTTGATGAGCTACCATAACTCCATCGGTCATATCGTTGTGGTCGATCCGCATACGGGAAAGGTTAAGTTTTATCAAACCGGCGGATATACCGCAAGGGGAGAGTCGGTAGCCGAACTGCTGAGCGGGAAGCCTTACCGGGCAAAAGGGCCGTCGGTCGATGATTTCGATGTAATCGGGAAAAATATTTTCAGCATTCAGAACGGCGTGGCCATACAGGAGCTGTACAAGGTTGCCAGGGGAGGCGATCATGATCCCCGGGATAAGTTTGCGGAAATAAACGGCATTCCTGCCCTATACTCCATTTTCCCTGTGGAAGGTGAGACGGGACGGAATGGAGCTGTATTGAGGGTTGAAGATATTTCCGCCATGAATAAGGTGATCCGGGAAAGGGACGAGGCCCTTCTGTTTGTCGAAGAGATGAAGAAAATCATCGACGACAGTGTATTTGAATGGGAAGGGTTCTCTCAGCTTGACGGCGAGAGCAAGGCCATGCGGAATATAAAGAAGCTTGCCTATAAAGCCTCCCGGTCCAATTCCACCGTTTTAATCCTCGGAGAGAGCGGAACGGGAAAGACTTTTCTTGCCGAATCGATTCATAAAGCGGGGAGTAAACGGAATCAGGCGTTTATCCATGTCAATTGCGGAGCGATGCCGGAAACACTTTTGGAGAGCGAACTCTTCGGCTATGAACGGGGTTCGTTTACCGGAGCGAGTACGGAAGGAAAGATCGGGCTGTTTGAGAAGGCGAAGGGCGGAACGATTTTTCTTGACGAGATCGGCGACCTCAGCCTCACTTCCCAGGTAAAGCTGCTGAAGGTTCTGCAGGATAAAACATTTTTCAAGATCGGGGGAACGACGGAGATCAGCACCGACGTAAGGATCATTGCCGCAACCAATAGAAATCTTGAGGATGAGATCCGGTGCGGCCGGTTCCGGGAGGATCTGTTCTATCGTCTGAACGTCTTCCCGATCTGGATGCCGGCTCTCAGGGAACGAAAGGAAGATATTGACGCTCTGTCCAATCGTTTCTTAAAGCGAATCTGCAGCAGGCTCGGGTGTGAAGATAAATTTATTTCTCCCGATGTGCAAAAATGCCTTCTGTCGTATGACTGGCCCGGCAATATCAGGGAATTGGAAAATGTGCTTGAGCGGGCGGCCAATATCTCGGATGGGAGAATCATTAATATGGTGCACCTGCCCTCAAAGATCACCGGCAATCACATGAAATCAGCCCAATCAGAATGGAAAAGCTTTAAAGAATCTATTGAGGAAGCTGAGAAAAAAGCGATTGTAGAAGCCCTGGCCTATTATAAAAATGATAAGAAGAAGGCGATGAAAGCGCTGCAGATCGGAAAGACAAATTTTTATGAGAAATTAAACAAGTATGGTATACGATGAATCCGGTCATTTTATTGTCTTATTGATTATGGTCCGGGGAAAAATAGAATAGTTCGGAAACGCGGAATGCAGTTCGGAAATGCGGACTGCATTTTTCAGTCTTCAGACCGATTCGATCGTTTTGATTCCGGAAATGCGGAAAATTTATTGACAAAAGAAATCAAAAAGCGAGCAATTTCAACAAAAAATTTTTTGGCATGATTCTTGATAATTAGTCATGCAGAAACGAAACCATAAAAAAGGAGAAGAGGATGGACAAGCAGGAATTAATCTTTGACGGCTGCAGCATGACAGAGCTTGCTGCAAAATACGGCACTCCGCTTTATGTGATGTCGGAAAGCTCGATTTTGGAGAGATGCCGGGAAATTAAAAAAGATTTTCTCGAAAAATACCCCAATACCAGAGCTGCATTTGCATGCAAAGCCTTTCAGTCTTTAGAAATCTGCAGGATCGTTACGAAAGAAGGTCTCAGTCTCGATACTGTGTCGGGGGGCGAGATCTATACGGCATTTAAAGCGGGCGTTCCCATGGAAAACTTATATTTCCACGGCAACAACAAATCGCTGGAAGAGATCAGAATGGCCGTCGACTACCGGGTGGGCAGGGTTGTCGTAGACAATCTATATGAATTGGAGGCGCTGAACGATTACGCCCGCGAAAAGAATGTCACGATGAAAATCCTGTACAGGATTACGCCGGGAGTAGACAGCCACACGCACAAATTTATTTCGACCGGACAGTTGGACTCCAAATTTGGAATCCCGCTGGACACGAGGGTAACCGGCGCATACATAAAAAAGGCGCTGGATATGTCAAATCTGGAGCTGATGGGATTTCATTTTCACGTAGGCTCTCAGCTGGCGGTCAATGATTCCCACCTGGCGGCCCTCGCTGTCGCAGTCAATCTCATGCGGGACGTGAAAAATTCGCTCGGGTTTGAGACGCAGGAATTGAACATCGGAGGCGGAATCGGAATTCACTATGTGGAAGGGGATCACCGGCCGACCGTCAGTGAATTTTTAGATCCTGTCATGAAAGAACTGTACGATAAGTGTGAAAAGCACGGCTTGGCGGTTCCCCTGGTCACGATCGAGCCTGGCCGGTGGATCGTAGGCGAAGCGGGGATTACACTGTATACCGTGGGTTCTATAAAGGAAATACATAATATCAGGAAATACGTAGGAGTCGACGGCGGTATGGCAGATAACCCGAGGCCGGGACTTTACGAAGCGAAGTACAATGCGGTGATCGCCAATAAGATGGGCCTCCCGACAAAAGAAAAGGTAACGATTGCGGGCAAATGCTGCGAGAGCTCGGATATTTTGATCTGGGATATCGAATTGCCTGAAGTGGAATCGGGCGATATTCTGGCAGTATTCAGCACCGGAGCCTACAACTATTCCATGGCCAGCAATTACAATCGGATTCCAAGGCCGGCAGTGGTTATGGTCAAGGACGGCAGTGACCGGCTTATTGTGAGAAGAGAAACATACGAGGATTTAATTGCAAAAGAAATATAGGAGGTAATTGACATGAATCAATTATTTGAAGCGGTTAACAATGTCTTCGCATTTATAGTACCAATTTCTGATTTCTTATGGGATTTCCCGACAAATTTTGCATGGTATGCTCAAATTCCAATACTTGGGCATTTCTCGCTGGCAATTCTGATCCTGGTCGGCGCGGGAATTTATTTCACAACAAAGACCAGAGTGGTGCAGCTGAAGCGGTTTACGAGAAGTATTAAAATCGTAGCAAACCGCCAGGCGACTGAGACCGGTATTACTCCATTTGCGGCATTTATGCTGAGCTCCGCAATGCGCGTGGGCCCGGGGAATATCATGGGCGTCACCGGCGCCGTTTCCGTCGGCGGACCCGGCGCACTGTTCTGGATGTACGTTATGGCTGCCTTCGGAATGGCGACCGGATTTACAGAGGCCGTGCTTGCACAGCTGTTTAAAGAGAAAAAGGAACAGGAATACGTCGGAGGGATGCCCTTCTACGGGATGAAAATTCTCGGCAATAAAAAGTGGATCGGAATCGCACTTTCCCTGCTGTTTATCATCTATGCGCTGTTCAACGTTCCAAGCCAGACGTTCCATCTGTTTACGGCGCTGGGTTCGGTGGCGGACACCATCGGACAGACCACATACGACAGAACTTCCCCCGTCTATTACACGATCGGGATCATTTTGATCGTTGCGATCTCCGCCCTCGTTTTAGGCGGAATGAAGCGTGTCACAAGATTTACGGATATCTGCGTCCCCGTTATGGCGGTAGCCTATTGCGGAATTGTAATTTTATTGATCCTCATTAATTTTCAGGCGATCCCGTATTTCTTTAAAGCCGTAATTGGCGGAGCCTTTTCTCCCGACGCGATTTTCGGCGGCCTGTTCGGCGTAGCCTTGCAGCAGGGAATCAAAAGAGGACTTATGGCCAATGAGGCAGGGCAGGGCACCATTACCATGGCGGCGTCCGCGTCCAGCAACAAACACCCGGTAGAACAGGGCCTGGTACAGTCTATGGGCGTATTTTTCGACAGCTTTATCATCTGCTCGATGGCCGGATTTGTAGTAGTTATGGCTCACTTATGGACAGGCGACGGCGGCGTTGCCTGGGACAGCATTAAAGACGCCAAGCTTGACGTATTCATGCTGTCCGCACAGCATCTCGTTCCGGGCGTCGCCTTGGATTCGATCGTGCAGGTGATCCTCTCTCTCTGCTACGCGCTGTTTGCGTTCACCACCCTGATCGGCATGATCGTCTTTGCGGAAATCAGCGCCAACATGATTTCAAAAGACAAGAAATTCATCATGGGGATCAGAGCCCTCGGTTCCCTGTTCTTTGTGCCTTTTGGAGTTCTGACCGTATTGGCGAATTTACAGCTCGGGAACATCTGGTATCTTGCAGACCTGATGAACATCCTTCTCGTCTTTGTAAACGTACCGATCATTTTCCTGGGAAGCAAATATGTGATAAAAGCACTGGATCATTATAACAGGACCGACGGAAAATCAGGCTTCGTATCCCTGCGTGATATCGATCTTGAAACGGACTACTGGACGGAAAAAAATCAGGCCGAGAGGGATTCGTTCTATAGTAAAGTCTGACGAATTCCGGGAGGCTTAAGAAATCCGTCTCGCACAATATGAAAAAAAGGAAATGATACCGTTTCGATCACAATGAGGGATGGTATTATTTCCTTTTTTATAAGGAAGACAAATCTAAAGGAATATTTTCAATTCCCCTGCGAGCTTTCTTTGGTATAATAAATAATGAAACAGTGCGCCGCCGTCGTATAAATTATAGAAAGAAGTGAGGAGCAAGGACATATGGCATATTTATATCTGGCTATTACGATTACAGGAGAGCTGGTCGGAACGACCTTTCTGAAATATTCGGAGGGCTTTACAAAGCTGACGCCTTCTGTGGTCAGCGTTATTTCTTATTTGATCTGTTATATCTCCTTCTCGAAAGCAGTGCAGCATCTGCATCTGGGGGTTGCCTACGCGACCTGGTCGGCCGTCGGCCTTGTTGTCACGACGCTGATTGGCTTCTTTCTTTTCAAGCAGCAGCTTACCCCTGTGGGAATCGCCGCTATCGCGATGATTGCTTCAGGCGTCATCATCCTGAATCTGTACGGCACTCCCGCAGGCCAGTAACGAGAGGGAGGCAGATGGCTTTCTTGGAAAACCTTTAGGGAATTGCATCTGATGAAAGGAGCGATTTAATATGGTATTTTCAGAAAAAGAATTGTCCTTAATTAATGATACGATTATTTCCATCTATTCCATTGATGACTTAAAAAATATGAGAAATAATTTCTTATTAGAAGTCAGTCAGATTATACCTTATGATTGCGCGATGTTTGATTTTGCAAATAGTGACAGAGCAAAGCAATGGAATTTTTTTGATCCGGTATCAATTAACATCAATGAGAGCTATGTAAAAGAATACTATTCTCATTTTCAACAGATAGACTATACCTATTGGTTCTTTTTCCAGTTTGATTACAGTGTCTATAAAGATACTGATTTAATAAAAAATTCTGTAAGAGAAAAAACGGAAATCTATAACAATTGGATGAAACCTTTGGGAGTATATTATGGCAGCGGATCAAGCATCAATAAAAATGGGACCATGCTGGGGTCGGTGAGCCTATTTAGAGGAAAAGCCAGTTCCGATTTTACATCAAGAGACTTGTACCTGTTGAATTTATTCAATCAGCATTTAGCGAACAGATTGTATCAACTGTTTCCAAGGGGAATCGATCCCGGCAATTATATTGATCAAGAATATAAAGACGGAACTTTTTTAAGATACAATTTAACGGTCAAAGAAAAAGAGGTGGCTGAGCTCTTATTTGAGGGATTAAATAACGCCCAGATCGGAGAAAAATTATTTATCACCGAATCCACCGTAAAAAAACACCTGACCAGCATTTTCAACAAGTGTGAGGTAAAAAGCAGGGTTCAATTGATAAAATTGCTGGCTTAGGTCCATATGGCAAGAGAAAGGAATAAAAACCTCGGAGTATCCGGGGTTTTTTTATTACTACTTTAGTGCTAGATACATTTTTCCACTACCGTACAGTTTCTATATTTGTGAAAAGGAATAAAATAGAAGCAGAAGATAACTTACATAAAATAGAAACAGAAGATAACTGAAATCACAATGAATCGGAGGAGAAGAATGGCCAGAACAATGATAGACAGCACACCCAAAAAGGATGGATTTAAAATGCCGGCAGAGTTTGATACGCATGAAAAGTGTTGGATGCTATGGCCTGAGCGTCCGGACAACTGGAGACTTGGCGCTATGCCCGCGCAAAAGGTATTTGCAGAAGTCGCTTCGGCTATTTCAAAGTTCGAGCCGGTGACTGTAGGCTGCAGCTCAGATCAATTTGATAATGCCAGGGCGATGCTGCCGGAAGAAGTAAGAGTTGTTGAAATGGCCCATGATGACGCATGGATCAGAGATTGCGGTCCCGCCTTTATAAGAAATGATCAAGGCGAGATACGCGGCGTTCATTTTGGATTTAATGCGTGGGGAGGGCTTTATGACGGTTTATACTTTCCGTGGGATAAGGATCAAAAGGTTTCTCAAAAAATAATGGAAATTGAAAGCTGCATCCGATACGATGCCCGGCACTTCATATTAGAAGGCGGCTCCTTTAGTGTAGACGGAGAAGGAACAGTCATTACGACAGAAGAATGCCTGCTGAGTCCGGGACGCAACCCTAAAATGTCCAAGGAAGAAATTGAAGAAAATCTGAAAGAGTATCTTGGCGCTGAAAAAGTAATCTGGCTGCCCCGCGGCATTGATCCGGAAGAAACCAATGGACATGTTGACGACGTCTGCTGCTTTGCCAGACCGGGAGAAGCGGTAATCGCATGGACTGACGATGAAATGCACCCTTATTATGATATCTATAAAGAGGCGCGCGCCGTTCTTGAGAACACCGCCGACGCAAAGGGAAGAAAATTAAAGATCCATACGGTCCCCTGCTTAAGACCCCAAAAACTAACGAAAGAGGAAGCGGAAGGCGTGACCAGGGGCAACGCAATACAGCGGATGGAAGGAGATGAATATGCCCCTTCTTATATGAACTATTTAACCGTAAATGGGGGCATTATTTGTCCGCAATTCGGACTTGACAGCGACATTGAGGCGGTAAAAGCGCTGCAAAAAATATATCCTGACAGGGAAGTCGTTGGAGTATATACCCATGAAATAATTTTAGGAGGAGGAAATATTCATTGTATTACACAGCAGCAGCCGAAAGGAAAGTGAAAGGAGAAGGAATTGAAATGTTTCAGAGTATAAAGGCAGACCATCTATTCTTGGGAAATTCTATATTTACAGGCTGCTGTCAGCAAACCGTCAGCGGCGGCGTGGCAGTAAAGGACAACAGGATCATTGCTGTCGCATCTCAGGAGAAAATTTTTGAATGGGCTGATAAAAAAACGAATGTAATTGATTGTCAAGACCGGCTAATCATGCCCGGATTTCACGACAGCCATTTTCATGTTGCCCACGGGGTTCTGCGTGAAAATGGGGTGGATTTATCCGGCGCAAAATCCGAGGAAGAAGCGGCTGTGATGGTGGCGGAGTTTGCACGGGAGCATCCCGGGGAGCCGATTATTTTCGGTTTTTATTGGTATCACATGAACTGGGACAGAAAAGAACTTCCGACAAAAAAATCCCTGGACAGATTGATACCGGACCGGCCTGTTGTTTTATACAGGGTCGAGAGCCATGGAGCCTGGCTGAATTCGAAAGCCCTTGAAATGTGCCGGATAACAAAGGACACGATACCTCCGGAAGGAGGAGATATCGTGAAGGACAGTGACGGGGAGCCAAACGGTTATCTGCATGAGTATGCCATCTTTTTAATGGGCCCGAACTATGGCTTTACTCCCGAACAGGAGAAAAAGAAGTTTCTTGGCTTTTTTGACAAGCTGACTTCTTTCGGCATTACCTCTATCAGCGATCTGGAATACGATGTTCCTACGAATTTTGATCTTTTCCTTGACTGGGAGAAATCCGGAGATCTGAAACTGCGATATGGATTCGCAACGTTAATGGACGGTGACTTGGAAAAGCCCAGACGTTATCGGGAGCGCTATCGCTCAGACAAGGTTAAATATTTAGGGCTTAAATGCTATACCGACGGAACCGCTTTAGGGTATACTGCCGAGCTGCTGCAGCCCTATTCCGATAAACCGGGAACCCGCAATGACGCGCCTCTGGATTATCATAAAATCCTCCGAAATGCCTTAGACGCCGACAGGGAAGGCTTCCGCATCCGGTTCCATGCAATCGGAGACGGCGCTGTCAGATTCAGCCTGGATACCTTTGAGGAATGCAGGCGAATAAACGGAGCGCGGGATTCCAGACATTCCATTGCGCATATAGAAGTGATCCATCCGGATGATATCCGGCGGTTTGCAGAGCTGGGCGTTATTGCGGAGATACATCCGGCCCACGTTAATCTGCCCTGTGAGAAAGCGGCGGATAATCCGTATCCGATCCACCTTGGTGAAAGAACAAAATACTGTTTTCCTTATAAATCGATCCTCGAGTACGGCGGAAAGATCGCGGTCGGGTCAGATTATCCGGTTGTGGACCCAAATCCTATGCTGGGAATTTACAGAGCGGTTACAAGGCGCTTTGACGACGGGCTGCCGGAAAGCGGGTGGCTGCCGCAGCAACGGCTGACGATGGGGGAAGTGCTGCAGGGATATACCGCCGGCACCGCCTATCATGATTTTAAGGAGAACAAAACAGGTACTCTTGAAGTGGGAAAGCTTGCCGATATTGTTGTCCTTGACAGAAATCTGTTTGAAATTGATCCGGAAGAGATTAGACAAACGGAAGTGCTGCTAACCATGTTTGACGGCAATATTATTTATCAAAGGTAATTCCATAGATTGATAAGAGGAGAAGAAAAATGATAGAGAAAACAGACGCAAAACTTGTAAATCCGAAAGACTTGGAACTGCTGGAGAAAATTAACCCCCTGGACTTCAGGATGCCTGCCGACTTTGAGCGGCAAGGAGCCACCTGGCTCGTCTGGCCACATGATTACACCTGGAAAGGGGAAGGCTATACGTCATACCAGCTTAAACTGGAAAGACAGTGGATAAAGATGGCAGATATTCTCACAAGATATGGCAATAAAGCAAATATCATAGTTCAGGATGGACGGATCAGAGACCATGCGGACCATATGCTCACTTATTACGGTGTTGATATGAAAAAAGTAGAGTACTTTGAGATTTCCAGTGACGATATTTGGATTTGCGACCCATCTCCTGCCTTTTCCGTCAATGCAAAAGGAGAAATGATCGGAATTAACTGGACCTTTAACGGATGGGGCGGGAGATATCCCAGTGAAAATGATAATAAAATAGCGCCCTTAATGTGCGAAAAGCTTGGGATTCCTTATTTCTCTCCTCCGCTCTGTCTCGAATCGGGACATGAGCTGAATGGAAAAGGAACCTTTATTGCGACCAGGACATCGATCATAAATCCGAATAGAAACCCCCACTTAAATCAGCAGGAAGTCGAGAAAATATTAAAAACCTACATAGGCGTCAAGCATTTCATATGGCTGTCCGGCATGAGCGGAGACGATCCGGAATTAGGACCTGAGGACACAGATTGCCATATCGATCTTGAGACCAGATTTGTAAATGAAAATACACTTTTGTACCGCTGGCCCGAGGACGAAAGCGGACCCTGGTTCGAACGGGTCACGAAGGTTCATATGGAAGAACTAAAAAATGCCGTTACGGAATCCGGTAAAAAAATCGAGATCGTAAAGGTTCCCGCTCCAAAAAATACGTATTGGACAACGGAAAACGTCGGCGGCGGCGGGGGAATGCAGGCATTGGGAGCTCGAAAAGAGTGTATGGGAAGTTATCTCGACTGGCACGTGGCCAACGGAGTCGTAATGGTTCCTGTGTACGGGGATGTTAACGACGAGCGCGCTTTAAAGATCATCCAGGAGCACTTTCCGGGCCGCGACGTGATCGGGATGGATATTCGTGAAATTTGGGAGAACGGCGGCGGCAACCATTGTGTCACAAAAGCACAGCCCCAGGGAATCCCCTGCAGATTAAAATAATTTGAGCTGATAAAGCAACCGAGGCCCTGTTTCCAAGCCTTTTCAGAGGCGGGAAGCAGGGCTTCGTTTTTTTATGGATATTGTCCAATATTTTCTTGGCATGGGCACTTTATTCCAATCAAAAGATAGTTTTTGTACAAAAATATAACGAAAGTACAATCTTGCAAAAAAAATAAGGGAGATTATGCAGTAAAGTTTTTCGATTTATGCCATGAAAAAAAAACCTGGTCAGGTATTATGGTATCGAGTGCTCGGTCATTATTTTTTTAATAAATGATACACCTGTTATTAAAGCTGTTTAAATGAAAGGAGTTTTTGTTTTATGAACGACGTTTCAGGTTCGGCGAACGCAGCCGCAGCTGCGAAAAAAAAGCTATCATCTCAATTTTTTAGGAAAGGTGTTACCGTTGCAACCCTCTCGGGAATATTCTACGGATTTTACACCGCGTTTCTGACTTGGGGTATGTCAAACGGGGTTTGGGCGGACTGGTATGGCGCCAACACCGCAGCCCTGTCGGCTTTCGTAATCGTATACCTGCTCGGCGCGATGGGAAGCGCCATCAACGATACGATCAGCGCGATCTGGTGTATCGGAATCGCCGCTTTCAAAGGGAAGCTGGGCGACTTCTTCCGGACGCTGAAGACAAAGCCGGGCAGAATGATGATCGCCGCCGCTGCGATCGGAGGACCGATCTCAAGCGCCGCATACATCATCGCCATTCAGATGGCCGGTTCCATCGTAATTCCGATCACCGCCCTTTGCCCTGCAATCGGCGCGATCCTGGCCAGAATCTTATTCAAACAAAAACTGACGCCCCGCATGATGCTCGGTATCGCAGTCTGCTTCGGAGCGACGCTCATGATCGGAAGCACAGGCATGAGCGCGGACGCGCCGGACGGCCTGCTTCTCGGAATCTGTATCGCATTCATCGCCGCTTTCGGCTGGGGCCTGGAAGGCTGTGTCGCAGGATACGGAACTTCCATGATCGACTACGAAATCGGTATCACCATCCGTCAGTGTACCTCCGGACTTGGAAACCTGATCATCCTGGTTCCGATCATGGCGATCATGGCAGGAAATTTCA
>CAMJRV010000016.1 GCA_946408315.1 uncultured Bacillota bacterium
ATTCTCGTCTCATCGTCCGCGTCGATGACCCAAATCTCACCGACGCTTTTGTCAAGGCCGGTTTCAAACAGCAAGGGCGCGTCGATAAAAATCACCTTGCTTTTTTTGAGATTCGCCGGATCGATCGCATATTCCGCCGACAATTCCGTTTCTTCCCGGAACTGCAGGATGCGCTCGTGGATGATCTCCAGGATCTCAGTATGCATCAGGCTGTCAAGCTGCCTCCTTTTTTCGGCATCGGAAAAAACAATTGCCCCAAGCTTTTTTCTGTCCAGACTCCCGTCCTCCTGAATGATATCCTGCCCAAAAACAGCTGCGAGACGAATCAGCATTTCCGAACCGGGAAGCACGATTTCCCGGGCAATCTTGTCGGCGTCCAAAACGTGGAACCCCTTTGAAATGAGATAGTCGGTAACCGTCGATTTCCCAGTACCGATTCCTCCTGTCAATCCGATTATTTTCATTTTAACTCATACCAATTCTTTCCCGTAGACAGTTCCGAAGTCAAAGTCACGCTCAGCTTTATCGCATTCTCCATATTATCTTTCAGCAGCTTTTTTACTTTCTCCAATTCCGATTTATGGGTTTGAATGATCAGCTCGTCGTGTACCTGAAGAATCAGCTTCGACTTGGTTTTCTCCTTGACCAGTTCACGGTAAACCTTGATCATAGCCAGTTTGATAATGTCGGCGGCGCTTCCCTGGATCGGGCTGTTCATAGCAAGTCGTTCACCGAGCTGTCTGACCATGTAGTTTCCCGCGTTGATTTCATGGATGATCCTTTTCCGCTTCATGATCGTGGTCACATAGCCTGTTTTCTTGCACCCTGCTACGAGACCGTCAAGATATTCCTTGACCTTCGTATATTTCTTAAAGTATTCTCCGATGTATTGTTCCGCTTCTTTTCTCGTAATGTGAAGCTCCGTAGAAAGGCCGAAACCGCTCATGCCGTAAATCACGCCGAAGTTGACCGCCTTGGCGTTGCTTCTCTGCAGCGGCGTCACCTGGTCCTCCGGCACGCCGAATACCTTTGACGCCGTGATCGTGTGAATATCGTCCCCGTGATTGAACGCGTCGATCAGAAGGGGGTCCTGGGACAGGTGGGCAAGGATTCTCAGTTCAATCTGGGAATAATCGGCGCCTACCAGCACGTAATCCTCGTTTTCGGGAACGAATGCTTTTCTGAGCTTTCTTCCCAGCTCCTGACGGATGGGAATGTTCTGAAGGTTCGGCTCGGTACAGCTGATCCGCCCCGTCGCCGCAACCGTCTGCTGGAAGTGGGCGTGGATCTTGTCGTCCCTGTGGATCAGCGGAAGAAGTCCCTCAATATAGGTGCTCTTCAGCTTGGAGTACATTCTGAATTCAAGAATGAGATCTACGATTTCATACTCATCTCTCAGGCGCTCCAGAACTTCAATTCCGGTGGCATATCCCCGCTTCGTCTTTTTCCCGTAAGGCAATCCCAGCTTTTCAAACAGGATGATGCCGAGCTGTTGAGGAGAGTTAATATTGAATTCTTCTCCTGCCAATTCATAGATCTTGCCTGTCAGCTCACTGATTTTATCGCCGATCGTAGCGCCGGCGTCCATCAGCTCTTTCCGGTCTACGGCAAAGCCGTAGCGCTCCATGGAAGCGAGCACTTCGATCAAAGGCAGTTCCACCTCATAAAATACGGTTTCCAGATCTTCTTGATTTAATTTATAACTTAACACGGCGATTAATTTCTCGATTGAAACGCACCATTTCGAGCCGTATTCCATGTAATTCTCTTCCGGTCTGGCGAGAAAGCCGATCTGGCCGTTTTCGGAGAGAAAGGCCGCTTCATCCTCCATATCTTCATGAAAATATTCCAGCATCATGGACTTCAGCCCATAATCGCTTCTGGAAGGATTGATCAGATACTGGGCGATGACCGTATCAAACTCCGTATCGAAGACCGAATCGGACGGCTCCCGATCGTCCGGACCTGGAAATCCGTTGGCCATCAGCGTGTAATAATCCTCTTTGAGATTATGTCCGGCAATTTTGATGCCCTTGCGAAGGAGAATTTCCCCAAGGAGCTTCAGCAGGCCGGTTTCCTCCGTCTTGATAAAGTAATATCCATTGGTTGACAGAATGTTTATTCCGTAAATCGCTGGAATATCCTTATGGTTGCGGTCGTTGAAAACCTTCAGGATGACCGCCTGATCCTCCTTCAGGTCCTCTCGCAGCACTTCCAGCTCATCTTCCCGGGAAATCAAAATTTTCCTCAGCTCACTGCGGTCCTTTAGGTCCACAACAAGATGGGGCTCTACTGTCCCTACATTCTCTGTCGGTTTCGGGGACTCCATACTGCCCGCCGTTTTCTGGGGCTGAAGCTTTTTCAAAAGGCTGTTGAACTCCAGCTTGATATAAAGATCGATCAGGGCGTCGTAATCGGGTTCCTCAGCCTTAAACTCCTCGAAGTTGATTTCAATGGGAACCTCAGTGTTGATCGTAGCCAGCCTTCTGCTCATGATTGCCAGCTGGGCATTCTCCTCTACTTTTTCCTTCAGGGATTTGCTGGTGATTTGATCTGTATTGGCGATAAGGTTTGCAACGCTTCCAAATTCCTGGACAAGCTTCATCGCCGTCTTTTCTCCGACGCCGGGGATTCCCGGAATGTTATCGGAGGGATCCCCCATCAGTCCTTTGAAATCGATGAACTGCTCCGGAGAGAACCCATATTTTTCATACATAGCGGCTTCATCGTACAGCTCAAATTCCGAGATGCCTTTTTTCGTAATCAATACCCTGGTCTTTTCCGTGGCAAGCTGAAGCTCGTCCTTGTCCCCGGAAATGATGAGCGGTTCCAGATCTTCCTCCTCCGCCCTTCTGACGACGGTTCCTATGATATCATCCGCCTCAAAGCCGTCGATCTCCAATATTTTGATCTTCATCGCCGTCAGGACTTCCTTGAGCAGCGGAAGCTGCATGGCAAGCTCGGGAGGCATCTTTTTTCTCCCCGCCTTATAGTCCGCGTATTCCAGATGGCGGAAGGTGGGCGCTTTTCTGTCGAAAGCCACCGCGATGTAATCCGGCCGGTAGTCAGTATTGATTTTGTTCAACATATTAAGAAAACCGTACACTCCGTGAGTGTACAGTCCGCTTTTTGTAATCATAGGTCTCTGCAGGGCGTAATAAGCCCGGTTGATTAAACTGTTGCCATCAATAATTATTATTTTCATTTTTACAACCCCATAAATTCATTGGAACAGATCACTGTGATTTCCCCGTCTTTTCCCAGGATCAGGATTTCTTCGTTATAAGTATTGCCGTCTTTCCCCCGGAATATAAATACCTTGAAGCGCCATTCGCCGGTCTTTCCGTAGCTGGAATCCAGAATCTGATAGTCAAAATCTTTCAGGCGGTCTTCAATCAGGTTGTTGTAATACTGGATCGCAGCGGTATTCCTCTCCGTTCCCAGGGAAGTCAGGGAGCGGCTGCATTCCTCGGGGGGCGCTGCCGTCTTTCTCTTCTCATTATCGTTTGCGGAAAATTCTTTTGATTTCATGCTGTATGTCTGCTCCGGCTCCCCGCTGTCTGCCAGCGTGCTGCCGTCCCCTTCGCCGCTCGATTCCGGCAGGCTTCCTGCAGCTCCATATCCGTAAAGGGGTGCCATTTCCTCGGAAGCTGTCTCATCTTTCACCGCATTATCCGCTTTTCCGGCCGCCGGGGATTTTTGAGCCGTTCCCGTCAGAGAATTTTGGACCGTCCCGGCCGTTGCCGAGCGCTCTGCTTTTGACATCGGCTGAAGCCCGTTCTCCTGCTCGTTTTTCAGCGCAATGGAACTGTCGCTGGCCATGTCCGGCGCCGCGGCGATACTGTAGATATCATTGGTCTGACCGTCGGGCGCATCCTGAGGGGACTCCGCCTCCGGTGCTGCATCCATCTCATTCACGCTGAGCTTTCCAGACATTTCTTCCCCAGCGAGCTTTCCCGGCAGGATCCCCAGAACGTCATGATAAAGACTCAGGGTAATCACACCGACCGCAAACACAGCGGCAATGGAAGTGATGATGCGCCACCGATTCTTTCTGGAACCCTTTCCGATCACACCGGAAACAGCCGCATTTTTCCGTTCCTCTGCCAGCGCTTCTCTCAGCCTTGCTTGGAAAGCATCGGGAACAGGAACCATCTCGGACTGACCGAGCAGGTCGACAATTCCCTTCAATTCATTATATACGGTTCGACAGGAATCACAAGAGGAAAGATGCTCTTCCACTTCTTTCGTCTGGCTTTCATCCAGCATCCGATCAATATAAAGTGAGAGCAGCTCATTTATATCATTACATTTCACAACGCTCTCCCTCCCTATATCTTAATTGCGTCATCAAATTATTAACTCCTATATCATTTAGACGTTGTGAATTTAATTTTGTTCCAAGAGGATTTCCCGAAGTTTTAGCCGGGACCGGTTAATTCTGGATTTTACCGTGCCGATGGAGCAGCTAAGGATCTCGCTGATCTCCTCGTAAGAAAATCCGTGAATATCTCGGAGAATAATAATTTCTTTCTGCTCTTGATTCAATCGATCGAGACACGATATGATGTGATCTGTCTTTTCCTGCTTCTCAAAAACCTCCTCCGGTGAACCCGTCGTGTCGGGGATTTCCAGGATCGTCTCCTTCTCGTCTTCGGTTTTGAAAATACTGTCGGTGATCTTCTGATTGCTGTTCTTCCTGAGCATGTCATTGCAGGTATTTACAACGATACGGTAGACCCAGGTATCAAATCTGCTATCTTCCTTAAAAGATTTCAAATGTCTGAAAATCTTGATAAAGCTTTCCTGGAGCGCATCCATGGCGTCCTCTTCGTTCTTCAGATAACGGAGGGCGATGTTGTATGCCTTGCTCTGGCAGCCTAAAATAAGGGATTCAAAGCTATTTTCATCCCCATTTTTCGCCCTTTGTATCAATTGCTTTTCCCTGAAATCCGCAGACATCCCCCATACCCTTTTCAAAAGACTTTTTTTTTGATACAATCATTATATCATAGCAATTGAAAAACAAGCCACCATTTTCTGACCGGCTGTCCTGTTTTTCAGCAAAACACAACAGTAATCAACAAGGAGACTACCTAAGACATGTATGACTATCATTCCCACTCATCCTTTTCCGACGACTGCGCTACGCCGATGAAAGAAATGCTCGACGAAGCCTGCAGAATCGGTATCAAAGAGATCGCTGTGACCGATCATTGCGATCCGGATTATCCCGACCGTGCTTTCCCTTTCGAGCTGGATTTTCCCAGCTATCACAAAGCGCTGAACGATGCGAAAGAAGCTTACCGCGACAGGATCAAGGTGCGCAAAGGCATAGAAATTGGAATCCAGCACGGAAAAATACTGGAAAAATGCAGACAGAGGGCAAGGGCATTCGATTACGATTTTATTATCGGTTCCTTCCACTGTGCGGAAGGACTTGAATTATATGGAGGAAGATTTTTTGAGAACCGCTCTGCGGAAGCTTCCTACACCGCATTTTACACTTATATGCGCGACTGCCTCCTGCAATATCGGGACTATGATGTGATCGGACATTTCAATATTATCGACCGCTATTCGGATCGCATTCCCGATTCTTCCGTCTATATGGACCTGGTGGAGGAAATTCTGAAAATCATCATTTCCGACGGAAAAGGGATTGAAATCAACACCTCCAGCTTCCGTTACGGCATGGGAGAACGGACAACTCCGGCCATGGACATCCTTCAGTTATTTAAGGATCTGGGCGGAGAGATCGTCACCATCGGTTCCGACGCCCACAAGCCCCGGGATCTCGGCTACCGGTACGATACTGCCGTAGAAATGATAAAGTCCGTCGGCCTGAACTATTTGACGACATTTGAGCAGCATAAGCCCAGCTTTATCAAGCTGTAGCCGCCCTGCCCATCGCCAAGCTGTAACCGGCCGGACCTTTGTCAGGCTATAGCCGCTCTATCCGCTGGCTGCCGTTCCAGATCAGCGGTATCTGATTGAGCAGGCTGACGCTGAGCTCTTTATATTCCTTGAACTCTTCATTTCCGGGATCGATCTGAAGGACAAAGACGATCTTGCCGATCAGGCTTTGCAGTTCCTTCACGATCGTTGCCGACCGATCAACCTCTTCGTTTCCAGACTGGAAAATCCCTTTTCTTTCAAGATGATCTTCGAGGCCGTATTTACCGATATAGTAGAGGTCCTGCCGGATCTCTCTTCTATATTTCCTTTCCGCCTGGGGACGCCGGTTCACCACCACCCCCGTTATTTTCTGCTGCCTGCCCTGCCCCGCTATCACGATCTTATCCTCATTAAGAATGAAACCGTTCTTTCGAAGCAATTTCCTTATAAACCGGATCAATCCGGAAGGCTGAAAATCTCCTGAAAAAATCATATCGTCGGAATATCTGGTATAACGGATCCGGCGTTCACTGCAATAAGAAGAGATAATACAATCCAGAGGAAAGAATATCATGTTGGAGAGCATGGGACTGGTCGGTGCTCCCTGGGGAAGCCTGTGATCCAAGGTACAGGCTTCTGCGATAAACCAGCTGATTTCACCTGTCGGCTCCACCAGCGGGGAGCGCTTTAAGGCCTCGTCCACGGCATGAAAAACCTTCGGGAAGGTGATGCTGTCAAAGAAATCCTCGATATCGAGCTTCACGACGATTTTAGCGCCTGCATGGTACCGCGCGTGGTCTAAAAGCGTTCTGCCCTCCACATAAGCCGCAGCACAGGGAGAAATCGAGGCATGGGAAAGGTATGGCAGCAGCTTGCGCTGCAGCCGTTTCAACTTCGGTTCCGGAGCCTGTAAAATACGAATCCCGCCGCTCTTCTTCTTCAAGACGATCCGGGAATAGCATTTCCTTCTCTTGAACGCTTCGTCCGTATATCGAAACAGGCGGTAGGAATGCTCCGGTTCGATGGATGCAAGAAATTCTCTCAACGTACAAATCATAGCCTGACTCTTTTCGTTTTTTTTAAAAAACGCAGGCCGGTCGATGACTGGCCTGCGTTCCATGAGAACGGAAAGCGATACAAAAGGTTCTTGGAAAATTCCCCGCAGCCGTGCCGAACTACATGAAGTGTAGATGAGCACGGTGAGGACGGAATTTGCGCGCCGCCGAAGGCAAGCGCCGTAATTTTAACAGGCGGGCGGCGACTCGCCGCCCGCTCAGAGCAGATGGAAATTCCGTCTGCCCTAAGATACGCTATCGCTTTCGTCATCAAAAAACATTGTATCATTTGTTTCGGTGTTTTGCATACTGCTAATTTCTAGCTTTGCGATTCAATTCCCAGCTTCGCTGGGACGATCTACTCGAAATCCCTTGCCGCTTTCAAACCGTATGCGGGCTCTGCCATTCTGGCGGCCCGGTTGACCGCCCTTGCCATCACGTCCGTCGCAAGAGCGCCTGCCGCGTCCGGCATGACTTCAACCTCTCCGGTTGCCATGACAAAGATCGTATCTCCATCCGCCATGGTATGGACCGGACGAATCGCTCGGGCAAATCCGTTATGCGCGATGGAAGCAAGCTTGTTAGCCTGAGATTTCGTCAGCTTCGCATTGGTAACAATGCATCCGATAGTCGTATTTCCGCTGAAGACATTTTTATCCTCGGCATATTGGGCATACATGGTCTCTTCCGTATTGGACAGCTTCGTGTTGTCTTCATTGAGCAGGCCGGCGATCCGTTTTCCCGTATCCACATCCACAACGTCGCCCAGCGCGTTGACGGCTACGATGGCCGCCACCTGCAGGTCGCCGATCTGCACCGCATACGTTCCCAGCCCGCTTTTCATCATGTGCTCTACTCCCTGGAACTTTCCGACAGTCGCCCCGGTTCCCGCGCCGGCATTACCTTCCGCCACCGGCCCGTCGCCTGCATTTTTGCACGCTTCATAGCCCATCGCCTTGTCGGGCCGGCACTTCGGATCGCCGACAACCAAATCGAAAAGCGAAGCGCCGCATACGATGGGAACGACCCCCACGCCAACATCAAAGCCTACGTTGTTCTCCTCCAGAAATGCCATGGCTCCAGCGCCGGCGTCAAGGCCGTAAGCGCTGCCGCCGCTCAGCATAACCGCGTGGATCTGCTCCACCATGTTGACCGGCTTCAGCAGTTCCGTCTCCCTGGAAGCGGGGCCGCCGCCTCTGACATCGACTCCCGCCCAGGCTCCTTTTTCACAGAGAATCACAGTGCAGCCGGAAGCGCCCTGCAAATCCTGGGCGTGGCCGACCTTGATCCCCTTAATATCGGTAATCTTAATTTCTTTCATCGCAATGCCTCCTGTCGATTAAAGAGAAGCCATTCCCTGTACTGCCTGAACCAGTGCGATAATAACGCCGACTACAGCCTCTCCGCCCAGCAGGCCGGAAGCGATAATCAGTCCTGCACCCTTCTTATCCCAATCGGGAGCAGCCTTTTCCACGACAAACTTCAAGGCGCCGCCGAGGAATGCGGTTGCGGACAGGTAGAACGGAAGATAGACGCCAAGCCCCAGCGTCATGACCGGGAAGTTGACACAATAGAGAACGCAGCCTAAGACTGCGCCGGCCTGGGGAGCGATGAACATCTCAGGATTTCCAAAAGCCGTCGGACCGTATGCGGTCAGAATTATGTAGAATACGCCGACCGTTACGAAAGAGCCGACCAAGCCTCCGATGCACTCGCCGAGCCACTGGGCTTTCGGGTCGGAATGCAGAATATGACCGGCCTTAAAGTCGTTCATTACGTCTCCTGCCAGTCCGCAGGCAATGGCGACAACCGCCGCCACCATGAAGGCTTCCGTGTGTCCGATGGAGGATACGGCTTTTGCGACAAGCAGGACGATAATACCGAAGACTTCCATCGGATTGATCCCCGTCTGCCCTACGATCTGCGCCGACATGGAGGTTGCAAGCCATACGCCGATGATGGTGACGATGCTGGCAACGACGCCCATTTTACATACGGTTGTAAAGATAAAGGCAAGGACGACCATGAAGATGGGGGCCCATCTCAGGTTGATGAAGCTGTTGGACATAGCCCCTTTACTGAACATGGGACCGAAGATTTCCTTTGCCTTCGGAATGATGCCCTTTACGATGATGCCGACTCCGGTTCCGACCATGAGGCCGATCCCGAGGGAGGCTTTGATCGCGGAGGCTGTCGCGGCATCCCACAGGCCCGCATTAGTGCCGCCCAAAACGATACCGAAATCGCCGATGATGGCGCCGAGGAACCAGACTCCAATGAAGAGCGGCCCGATGATATATCCCACAGCTATGAGCATCGGGGACAGCCAGATACCGGCATAGATTCCTTTGGCCGCCAGCCCGCCGTTCATGAACGTGGCCGGAATCCATTTCAACGCATCCCGGAAAACGGTAAATACTGCGGCAATTCCGAGGGATGAGAATAAGGTAAAGGATTTCTTTCCCCCTTCATCGCCGACAATCAGTGTTTCGGCGGCAGCCTGCCCCATCGGATATGGCAGTTCTTTTGTAACTACGAAATATTTTCGGATAAGTGCTGTGAAAATCAGTCCGAGAGCAACTCCTCCCAAGACAACTGCAAACAAAGCGATCATGCTCAGCTCCGCATCGGGATTCAGCATGTATACGCCGGGGATCGTGAACGCAAGCCCTCCGGCCGTCATCGCTCCGGCAGACATCGCCGTGTGGGTCACGTTGATCTCATTGATGTTCGTGTTCCCAAGCATCTTCAGGCAGAACATGGATACCAGCGCGACGAAGATGATCGGCCACGGCAGTGCGCCCAGCTTTAATGCAACGTACATGGAGCTCATCGTGAGGACCGCGGCGCCGATGGAGCCGATGACCATTCCCCGGACGGTGAACTGTTCTCTGAATGAAGTCGCGTATTTTACGCCCTTTGGATTGTCTGACATAAATTTCCCTCCTTATTAGAATTTGTTTTATAATAATACTATATTACACTTTAAAAACTTAATCCATAATTTTGGTTCATTTTACCAGTCATCCTATGTCTCATTTCGCTACAGAACAGCAAATTCCAATTTTCTCAGTCAAATGCGCCTTTAAATACCCAGATACGCCTTCTTTACCTCATTGCTGTTCAGCAGATCTCTTCCGTTGCCTTCCATGAGGATCCTTCCGTTTTCAATGACGTACGCCCTGTCCGCCAGTTTCAGCGACTGCCTTACGTTCTGTTCTACCAGAAGAACCGTCATCCCTTCGTTTCGGATTCTTTTAATCAGTTCCATAATTTCCAGCACGACGATGGGAGCAAGCCCGAGGGACGGTTCGTCAAACATCAGGAGTTTCGGATCTGCCATCAAACCTCTCCCGATGGCGCACATCTGCGCTTCTCCGCCGCTCAGGGAACCTGCCATCTGATTTGCCCTCTCCTTCATTTTAGGAAGGATGTTGTAGACATATTCCAGCCGTTCCTTTCTGTTGCTTCTGCTGCGCTTGCTGTATGCTCCCAGCTCCAGATTTTCGCGGACGGTAAGCTTGGGAAACAGGAGTCTTCCTTCCGGTACCTGAATCAAACCATGGTCGACCACCTGGTCCGGCCGGAGCCGGTCGATGCGGGTTCCCTCAAATTCGATTTCACCGTCAAAGGAGGTGACCGTTCTGGAGATACAGGAAATCAGCGTGGACTTCCCGGCGGCATTGGCCCCGATCAGCGTTACGATTTCGCCCTGATTCACTTCCATGGACAGGTCCTTCAGCACCTGCACCTCTCCGTAATACGAGTTGACATTCGACAGCTTAAGCATCCTGTTCACCATCCTCTACTCCAAAATATGCTTCAATTACCTGCTGATTGGTGCTGACCTCCTCAGGCGTTCCTTCCATGATCTTCTTCCCGAAGTTCAGGACGACGATCCGTCCCGAAAGAGACATGATCGCTTCCATAATATGCTCTATGATAATCAGGGTAACGCCGGAAGCGTTGATGGAATTGATAATACGTACCATTTCCTGTACTTCGATGGGGGTCAGTCCCGCCATAACCTCGTCGAGGAGCAGAAGCTTCGGCTGTGTGGACAGTGCTTTTGCGATCTCCAGCTTTTTTCTTTCTCCAAGGTTCAGATGTTTTGCAACGACATCCTTTTTATGGTCCAGATGGACGAGCTCCAGGGATTTGAGGGCGATAGCCTCCGCCTCCTTATACACCGTTGTCTTACAGAAGCCTCCCACCATGGCGTTTTGCAGCGTCGTCATATTCCCGAAGGGCTGGACGATCTGATAGCTCCTGGCAATTCCCAGCTTTGCGATTTCATGGGATTTTTTACGGGTGATATCGTTTCCGTCAAAGATTACCTTCCCCTCTGTGATCGGCAAAGTCCCGTTGATACAGTTGAACAATGTCGTCTTTCCCGCTCCGTTGGGTCCGATCAGCCCGATGACGGCCCCCTGTTCCACTTCGAAGGAAACGCCGGATACCGCACTCAATCCGCCAAATTTTTTCGTCACTGATTCAATTTGTAGTAACATAATCAAACTCCTTTGCTCTTGCTCGACTTATCGGTTTTAGCGAATATGCGTCTTGCCAGCACTCTGAGCTGCGGCAGAATTCCATCCGGTCGATAGAGCAGGATGACGATCAGCACCATGCCCAGAATAAAGCCGTGCAGTCCGCTGATTCCCGCGAGGTATCCCCGCAGCAGATTGCTGATCGGCGTCAGGATAAAGGACCCGATCATCGGTCCGAACGCCGTTCCCAATCCGCCGGCAATGGCGAGCAGAATAAAGTTGATCGAATTCGACATTCCCATGACCGAGGTCGGCTCGATGAACATGACGTACTGGGCAAAGATCGTTCCGCCGAAGGAAGTCAGCACCGCGCTCATAACGAAGGCGATCATCATCGTCCTGGTCGAGTTTACGCCGAGATTTTCGGCAGCCTGCTGATTTTCACCCAAGGCGATCAGAGAATATCCGAGTTTCGACTTTTCCAGTCTCACGCTGATCAGAAGCACGATCAGCATGTAGAGCCATGTCAGGATCGCGTACGGGATTTTCCCATGCCAGATCATGTTTAAAAAGCTCGGCTGGAAAGGAACCATAAGCCCCAGCGAACCCTGTGTGATATCCTTCGAGGTGACGGTCATGAC
This sequence comes from uncultured Bacillota bacterium, assembly GCA_946408315.1. GTDB lineage: Bacteria > Bacillota > Clostridia > Peptostreptococcales > Anaerovoracaceae > Anoxybacterium. Next base: position 12,085 of record CAMJRV010000016.1, read on the forward strand.
CTCCAGGATCTTAGCAAATGCTATTGTGGAAAGGACAAAGAAGGTTCCCTTTAAGCGCAGGGTGGTTCCTCCGATGATCAGGGCCGCCACCGCGGATATCACTCCGCCTGCCAGCATGCCGATCCACGGCGAAATCCCAAAATTTAAATACAACAGAGTTGAGGTATAAGCCCCGATCCCTAAAAACGCCGCATGACCGATGCTCAGGCGGTTGCAGTAGCCGCTGTAAAGGTTCCAGGATACGGCAAGCCCCGCCCACAGGAAGGTCATGACCGCAATGTCCTGAAAATACCGGTTCGGCAGCAGGAAAGGAACGATGATAGAGCCAATCGCGATGATCCATAAAACGGAATTGTTTTTCAATAACAGTTTCTTTATCATATCCATATTCCTCCCTGCCAGCTACGAACGGCCAAACAGACCGTTTGGCTTAAAGATCAGAACTAGTATAAACAGGAGGAAATAAGCAGCCTGTTGATAGGCCGCACCGGCAAAATATCCGGCAAAACTTTCAATCACTCCTATCAGAAGTCCGCCTACTATTGCTCCCGGGACGCTGGAAAGACCGCCCAATACTACCACGATAAAGGCAAGCGTACTGAAGCTTGCACCGACGGTTGGATAGGCGGGATAAATCGGCGACAGCAGCAGGCCCGCAAGTCCGACGAGGGTCGTTCCGATGACAAAAGCGAGGCCATAGGTCTTTTTGATGTTGATTCCCATCAGCTGAGCCGCCTTTCCGTTCTGTGAAATCGCGCGCATTGCAGCTCCGGTAAATGTCTTTTGTAAATAGAGATATAACAGTACCGACGCGCCGATGGCGATGATAAACGCCAATACCCTCGGGGTATTCAGGGTCAGGAACCCTAAATTCATCGTGTCGTTTGTGATATCAATTCTAATATTCCGGTAGTCTGCCTTCCAGAGCATCAGTGCGAGGTTTTGTAAAACCATAGAAAGCGCCAGGGTAAGCAGCATTTGAATCGAATGATCCGAATCGAGGACCCGCTCCATGATGACCTTGAACGTGATATATCCTACCACTGCCATAATCGCCAGATTGATCAGGAGGGATTGATAGGGGTCCATCCCTGCCATATTATAGAGCCAGTAGGCGAAATACATCGCCAGCATCAGATATTCGCCATGGGCAAAGTTTACAAGCCCGACGACTCCGAAGATCAGAGCCAATCCAACACTAGCCAACGCATATATCCCGCCGGATAAGATACCAGAAATAAGAACTTGTAAAATTTGTTCCATGTTAAAAACTCCTTCATAACGTTTCCTGGTTAAAATTAAAATCAGTACCTGATATCATTGCAGTTTGTTACTATTCACAGCCCGCTAAAGCCATGCCATGGTATTCTCAAAGAGAGACCTGAAACCTTGTACCGAGCTTATGCGGAGCTTCCGCGCAGCATGCAAGCGAGGGAGGCTCTCGTGAGAATACCATGGTTGGCGTTGGCTGTGAATAGTAACGTTGGATTTCTTACTGAGCCGCGATCGGCAGAGGTACGTTGATTACGTCGCCGTTTTTCATCTTTTCAGGATAAACGGTTACAACCTTTCCTCCCTGCCACTGGTTGATGTTGGCCGACGCCGCATAGTTCTGTCCGTCATCGCCTAAATCCCAGCCAAAGCCCAGTGTCGTCATGTCGAGCTTCGTCGTCAGGGCTGCTTCACGGATACCGGCTGCGTCCAAAGTTTTCGCGTTAGGCAGGACATTGTTCAGGAAGGTATAGCTTCCCGCAAACGCCGCTTCCGCAGCTACGGATACGTTGTTCAGGTCGGGGAATTCCTTCTTGAACCGGTCTCTGAACTCTGCAACTACTTTATTCATTTCGGGATCTGTAAAATATTCGATCGGCAGATTCGTCGGCATGTCTGTGCAGAAAATACCGTCGGAATCAGCTCCGATGGTCTTTGCAAAATTCGGGTCCGTCGTGCCTGCGCCGCATCCCATCATGACTTTCGGCATTGCGCTGTACTGCTTTAAGGTGTCCACCAGCAGGATCGCATCGTTTATGTAGTTGACGGAAAGAAGTACGTCCGGCTTCGCTTCCTTGAGCTTCAATACCAGCGCGGACATATCGGTAATCGTGGAATTGTAGCTTTCTCTGATTACCACATTGACGCCCAGCTCCTTCAGCTTGGCAGCCGCTCCGTCGGCAACGGAGGTTCCGTATGCGGATTCTTCATGAATGATGGCGACCTTGAGGTCTTTCGCATCGATTTTCAGCATCGGGGCGATCTGGGTAGCGACATATTCAGCTCCTGCGCCGCCGCGAAGGCTGCCCTTGTCAAGGATTCTGAATACGTTCTGGAAACCGGAATCCGTGATCGCATCGGCAATACCGCCTGATTCAACCAGAGATACTCCGCTCTTTTCCGTCACTCCTGCAATCGCAAGGGCGTTTCCGCTGGCCAGCGATCCGAAGATGACCTGTACGCCCTTCTGATCTACCAGTCTGCCGGCCTCTGTGGTGGCAGCCGTAGGATCGGGAGCATCGGCTTCGACGAGCTCAACCGTTCTGCCCTGAACGCCTCCGTTCTGGTTCACGATATCCACCGCGATTTTAACTGCGGCCAGACACTGGGATCCAAGCAGCGCGTTCGCTCCGCTCAGCGGATAGATTGCACCGACCTTAAATGGCTCTTTCGTATCGCCCGACTGATCGCCGCTACCGCCGCCGCAGCCTGTTAAAACAGACATAAGCATTACTAATACTAAAAGTATCGCTAAATTCTTTTTCATCTTCTCCCCCGTATGATCTGCTTATCATACTTTCCTTTCTTCTTAAATGGATTGTTAGGTTTGTTGATTCCAACGACACGCTTCTCCTCCTTCTATTTTGTTGGAATTTAAAAGAATATTAAGCCTTCCATGCAGTCAATGCCTTTTTATTTAAAGGTAACAGCGTCGCTTTCTTACCTGTAAATAACTTTTCCATCACTTTCTCTATACTTTCCAGTTTTACGATGCCGGTCTTATTGACGATGGCTCCCAGAATAACCATATTGGAAACCTTATCGTTCTGCAAGCCGACCGCGATTTCGTTCGCGTCGATATTGTAAATTTCCACATCATCCCGTTCGGGCTTTTCCTTGATCAGGGAGGTGTTGACAAACAGCTGGCCTCCCGGCTTTACCACGGATTCAAACTTCGTCAGGGACGGAAGATTCATGGCTACCACCGCCGTTGCCTCGGTAATAACCGGGGAGCTGATCTTTTTATCGGAGACGATCACAGAGCAGTTTGCGGTGCCTCCTCGCATCTCAGGTCCATAGGACGGCATCCACGTCACTTCCTTGCCTTCCAGCATTCCCGCATATGCGATCATCTGACCGATCAGCATGACTCCCTGACCTCCGAAGCCTGCGATCACCAATTTGTGCGCCGCCATCTATTTCACCTCCTCTGGGCATTTGAACCTGCCGAGGGGGTAATAGGGGATCATGTTTTCTCTCAGCCACGCAAGGGATTTGACCGGATTGTAGCCCCAGTTGGTCGGACAGGTGGACAGCAGCTCGACAAAGCTGAAA
>CAMJRV010000017.1 GCA_946408315.1 uncultured Bacillota bacterium
AAGCGATTCCGGGTAAAATGGATTCATACAATTTATTCGGAATCGTTTTGGCTGTAAGGAAGAAAGGAGTATTGAATGTTACAGCAAAACGAGAAAATCACAGCGCTCTACTGCCGTTTGAGCCAAGAGGACGAGCTTGCGGGTGAGTCCGGCAGTATTCAGCACCAAAAGCAAATATTGAGGGAATACGCAGAGAAGAATGGTTTTCCCAACCCGAAAATATGGGCGGACGATGGATATTCCGGGGTCAGCTTTGACCGCCCCGGCTACAACGAAATGATGGCCGAGGTGGAAGCCGGAAATGTGTCTACAATCATCGTCAAAGACCATTCCCGGCTTGGCAGAAACCGCCTTGTCATGGGGTATCTCATTGAGGAGAAGTTCCCTGACTACGGGGTTCGGTATATTGCCATCAATGATTCGGTGGATACGGACAAGGGCGTGGACGAAAGCCTTGCCATCCGAGACCTGTTCAACGAGTGGCACGCCCGGGACACCAGCAAGAAAATCAAGGCGGTGAAGATGGCGGCGGCAAAGCGCGGGGAGCGTATCGGCTCTAAGCCACCCTACGGCTACAAAAAAGACCCTAACGACCCGAAACGGATTGTCCCCAATGAGGACACCGTCCCCATTGTCCGCCGTATCTTTACTCTGTGTGCCAGCGGCTTAGGTCCCAGCAAGATTGCACGGAAGCTCAAGGCGGATATGGTTATCACTCCGACCGTCTATGATTACCATCAAGCTGGGACAGGCCATGCCCATCTCAAGCTGGATAAACCTTACGAGTGGTCGGGCAAAACGGTCAGCGGGATTTTGGAGCGTGAGGAATACATTGGAACGACCGTGAACTGCCGTTCCTACATCCCCTCTTTCAAGAGCAAAAAGTCAAGGGAAAATCCGGCGGAAAAGTGGCTGCGGTTTGAAAATACACATGAGCCGCTGATTGACCGGGAAACATGGGAAATCGTGCAGAAAGTGCGTCAGGGAAAGCGCAGACCCAACAAGATGGGTGAACAGGATATGCTTTCCGGTTTGGTGGAATGCGAGACCTGCGGAACAAAGCATTACTTGTGCCGCTGCGGGAGCTGGAATGAGGCGCAGTACACTTATACCTGTGGTCGCTACCACAAGCACAAGGACGAGTGTACGCCACACACCGTCAAGGTCATGGCACTGCACCAGATTGTTCTGGCAGAAATCCAGCGGGTGACAGCTGAGGCCAAGGAGCACACGGAGCAGTTCCTGCAACGGGCAATGGATAAGCACCAAAGTCAGTTAAAGCGGGAACTTTCCGTCAAGACAAGGGAGTTGGAGAAGGCTCAAAAACGGCTTGGTGACTTGGATAAACTGTTCCGCAAAGCCTTTGAGCAAATGGCTTTGGAAAACCTGGCCGAAGCACAGTTTAAGGCATTGATCGGTGGCTATGAAGCTGAAAAGCAGGAGCTAATTATCCTGTCCGACAAGCTGGAGCAGGAAATCAGCGACGGGAAGGACACCATGCTGAACGCCGACCGCTTCATGGCGATTGTGGACAGGTACACGGATATTCAGGCATTGACGCCTGAAATCGTACGGGAGTTTATCGACAAGATTGTGGTGCATGAGCGTTCCGAGCGTTGGAAGAAGAAAAACTATACCCAGCAGGTTGATGTGCACTTCAACTTTGTGGGCAAAGTTTAGGACAAGAGAAAAGCCGTAGGACTTCAAAATCCTACGGCAAATCTCAAAAATTGAAAACATCCTTATTGGCAGGGGGCATTCTCACGGGAGTCTTCCTTTGAGAATACAGGGCACTGCTATATTACAGGACACTACCATATCTGACAGGGTTGTAACAAAACATCTTATAAAATCTGAGAGCCGGTGATGGACAGAGCCTTTTGAGGAATTTACATCCTTTCAACTGCGATAAGCAAAACTTTTGACGAGCGCGAAGCGCGAAGAAAAGCACTGATTAAGCTCCAGTTTGCTTTTCGATCCAAAAGTTGTAAATCGCAGTTATCAAAGGACAAATTCCGAAAATCAGCTCTGGAAATCACAGGCTCTCAACTTTTTTATTTTGCAGCAACTCTTTTAGGATTTTACCAGAGACGATGAAGCTGCCAGTAATCATTTTCACTGTCAAGAATCACACGGACCTGATGTGTTTTCGTCGTTCCGCCCGAATAAAAAGCGGTAAAAACAAAGAGGAGTTCTTCCGGCCGCTTTCTTCCCCACCGGTTGATCATAGTCCTGTCCCATAAGCTGCCCTGCCACTGTTCCGTTCTCCCGCTTCCCGTACCGGTTTTCGTCAGTACGGCCGAATATTCTGTGCTTCGGAAGCCTCCCGAAGAATCCGAATCCATAAGATCTACGCTTACCCTCGAAGGCGTTCCCTCCGTTTCCGCAGAGAGCATGAATTTTTCTCCCGACCAGAAAACGTTGGTTCCCCTTGGCCTCGGAGCCGTCAATGTCTTATAATCGTGAAATAACGATATACGATTCACTTCGTCGGAGAACCTCTTCAGGTTATACTTTTTCCTGTTCTCATCCCATTGCGGCGTATGATTTACCCATCCGGTGATCTTTCCCTCGGACACTACCGTGAAGGTATAGGTTCCAAGCCCCGCTCCCGACCAGTCTCTGACGGTGCAGACCACCTCATATTTTCCAGCTTCAGCCAAAGGAGGATACCCCGTTGTGGTCAGGGGATAGTTTCCGGATGCATCCGCCACAATCCCATTCTGTTTGTGGGTGTAGATCAGTTTTTTGTCCTTATAGAGTTCCGTCGTCAGCCGCAGCTCGTCCTTCTCCAAGTCATCGACTCCGATCTGAAGGCGATACTGAGTCCCTTCCTTAACCGTTGCCGGAATTGTCTTGATGGAAGTGATCCATGGAGCAGAGGCCCCACCTTCGATGTAGAAGGTGATGCTCTCTACGTTGGACAGCTTGTCATATTTCGTATAATCGGTTTCTCCAGAAGCTCCACCCGATGTCCCACCACCACCGTTTCGGTTCGTATTATCTTCCTGCCAGTGCTCTACGGTATATTTTCCATCGATGTAAAAGCGAGGAATCGATTCGGATAGGACGGCCCCGGTGCTCGAAACCACATTGCCGTCCTCATTCAAGATAAACGCTGCCTGGGGATGCGGTCCGTCATTGTATGGCATATGGGTATAACGCCAGTATTGCTTCTTGCTCAGGTCGTTTTCGTAGTCGTCATAGAAAATATTGTACGCCACAAGCTGCCCCTTCTTGTAGACCAGGGGGGCGTCTTCCTCCTTCTTCGGAGCTTCCACTGTGATGATTTGTGATTTCCCTCCTCCTGCTGCCGCTGTTTTCCATCCGGTCAGATCGAGGGCACGCTGACTGCTGAAGTCCTGGGAGAAGACCAGCTGCCGTACTCCTCCAAGTTTCTGGTACAGCCGGAAATCTGAGACCAGAGCGGATATCTTTTGCGCCGTCGTCGAAGTTGAGAGAGATATCCCGCTGTTAAGCGTACTATCTTGCCACAACTCGCTGTAATATCTTAGGCGTACATTATCAGGGGACGGGTTCGCGCTGGAAAGGATGTACCCTCCGGTACTCGGAGTCGCTAAGGTACCGTTAGAAACATTGAAAGCAGCTGACCTGACCGCATCCGTCCCTCCAAAATCCCATACACTAAACTCAGCGATCTTTACATTTGATATTTTTGCGCTCTGTATGCTCCACTTTCGAAACGTACTGTTCCAAGTTCTACTCAGGGTGAAGTTGATCTGTCTCGATTGCCCCGGTCTCAGCACATATATTCCGCTTCCCGCGACAAACTCTTCTGCCCCGGAATCGGTCAATCCTCCTCCCCCTAGTTTCCCATATTGATAAGTTGTGTCTAAGGTATACAGCAAAAACCTATCAGACGGTGCGGTGATCCTATACCAACCGCTTATAAATCCATTTTCTATTTCTTGACTTTTCCAGGCTCCTGTTGAAGCGTCAAACCGAATCGGTCCGCTGTATAGTGCTCTGGTTGTGCCTGCATCCCCATTGTACTGGGCCTCTTCGATGTAGCTTGTTACGTATTGCGCGTAATCCCATTCTTGTCTCATCGTCAAGGCTTTTGTTTGATCGCTCACTAGCTGTACTTTCTCATTTCCAGCCAGACTAAAAGTTCCCGATATTTTCTGTTCTTTCCCTTCTGCAGCCGGGACGCTTACCGGGACAAACCCATCTGCCGTGTCTTCCAGATAGACCGCTTTTAGATTGTTTATACTCGCAAAGTCTGAGCCCCATATACCGACATGGGAATGGTTGATATACAGCGAATGGCTTCCCGGCGATACGTATGCCCGCAGTGTTGTTTTATAATCGGCCGTTTTATTCCCCAGGCTGATGCTGAATCCCGGCTTACCGTCCAGATACACGGTCGCGCTATGAGGACCGCTGTAATCGTCTTTCCGCATATCAACACCGGAGACATGTAATTTGAATTCTACATAGCCTTCCTTCTGCATCACAAAGCTTGCACCGAATCCCGAAGAGTTATTCCCGGCCACTTCGCTTCCATATCCTGATGCATCCGCGACGCTTTTTCCCCCTACGCCATCCGATGGGGCATATATTCTGCCTCCCGATATCGAGAAGAACGGCTCCGTATACCCATGATTAAAGTTTATAAATGCGGCAGTCCGCTCAAAGTATTTCCCGTCGTTGGCAAGACCCTTACCATTAGGATTTTTAATCCCGAATACATCGATTGCCGTTCCTGTCGGAACAGACAGTTTGTATTCGTACTCGTAGGAGGTATCAGGCTGAAGCTGGAAATCCCGATTCACGGAGGCTTTGTTTGCATGATTATCTCCTTCCAGAAGAAGAACGCTCTTCAAACCTTCTCCTAATTCCACGATTTTATCGGAAACGGCTGTGATGGAGTTCTTTACGTTATGGAACAGCCCTTTTGAACCCCGGAGTGCCATCTCATCCTGAAAGCTGCCAGCCTGAAGAATCCAGTCCGATCCTGTATCACCGGCAACGACCGCATATTTTTCAGCGCTTCCCCCTCCCGGGCTTCCCTGTTTTCTTAGCGCGTATGTCTTTGCGTCCAGCTCAGGTAGCTCGCTTCGGTACAGGCGCAGCCTGACGGCCCTATTTGACCAAACGAAAGGTTCGTAGAAGTCCATGCCGAGGGACGTTTTCCCCCAATCGCCGTTCCACCCCCAACTGGCCATCGTGGCGTTAACATCCCCACTGTCCACGTTTTTTTCCATCCTTACCGCTTTGGTGTTAATGTCAGCCATCCAGAAACTGTAGATGTGATGCCATGGCCCCTCATTCTTTTCTCTCCAGGCATATTCCTGGACTGTTTGGCGGAATAGTATCTCTCCCTTATTGCTGAAATCAATTGCAGAAATAGCGCCTTCGGCCTGCGGAAGCTCTGGAACCGCAGTCTCCTCTATCGTTTCGGAATCCATGTCATACTTTCCGAGGTAGAATCCATTCCCGCTCTTGTTATATCCAATCGGAGGCTCCTTCCTGCCGATGAACGCCACCCTCCCGTCCACCAGCTTGGCCGGGGACCCGCCTCTGTTCAAGACCGTTGACAGTTTGCCGGAGCTTAGGTCATATTTCTTGATTTCAAATGCTCTGACAACATAAAGGCTCTGGTAATCGTTGTTGATAAATAGGTTCATATGCTTATTCGGTTCCCCATAACTGTTCGGGTCAAGATTTCCCACGGCGACGGAAAGTCTTGCGGCAAATGTCCCACTGTCCCGATTCAGTACCGTCGTTGTATTCGTGTCATAGCACGAAATATATACGTACTTCTCCTTATCGTCCAGATGGATTGAAAAGTTCCTGGACTCGTTTACAGGATAGCTCCATTTGGTATAGCCGGAGTTTGCCGTATTTCCGGCCCCTACTGCCTCCAGTACATGGGGCCTGTCCTGAAAACATTCGTCATAATACCCTCCATCTCGCAATTTCATCCCGGGAGATACGACCCGGTATACATAATCGGAGTCCATCTTCAGGTTTCCCTCATCCGTGCTGTTATTCAGACACTGGCGGCAATTCATGGAGTCGGCCCACCACATCTCCCCTACCTGCCGGAAAGTGCCGCTGTATGCATCCGCCGCTACCGCAAGGCTGATATGAGGATCGAAACCTTTCTCAATCAGGGCGGCCTTTAGGGTATTGACCGCTGTCCCGATTTCTGTCTTATGCGCCTTGTCGGTTATGATTGAGATGTCAGTTTCCCGCATCGGCTTCGGTTCCAGCCGAACCGTCGGGGCGATGTTGATGACGTCGGTAGTCTTTACTGTCGCCGCTGTTTTGCGGTCAGCATCGGTCACATATTCCTCCAGGGTCGGCTCGATCCAGACGTCCTTCAGATACAGATTGACAGCTGTTTTGCCGACTCCGGTTTTGTTAAACTTCACTTTCTGGCCAGTACCAAAGGCAAGGTCCCGGTACCCGTCTAAGGTATTGACGTTTACTCCGCCCACGCTCCAGGTCCGCTCCAGTTGGTCCCCATCCGTGGTGCTGGCGTCTTCGGTGGTGATCTCCGCGATATTGGTCCCCTTATTTCTGAGGAAGGAATCCTGGATTACGATGATGGGATTGGGCGGTAGGTCCGGCTTTACGGTAAACACCTTCTGGACCGTGTCCGTATCTCCTTTGCTGTCCGTTACCGTAGCCGTATAGCGGTATTCCTGCTCCTGTGTATTCTTCGTCAGAAATTCCACGGTGTAATCGGTAAAGTATTTATCCCCGCTCGATTTCACAGTCCTTGTCTTGATGGTAGCGTTGTTCTGTTGGGGCTGGCTCTTTGTCAGAATGATGTCATCTCCGGTCTTCATATCCCTGATCCGGATATCGTAATCTACAATTGGCTTGTCCGGATAGGTGGCGACATGAAGATCGAGAATTTGTTTCCGGTTCTCCTTCTGGAACCCGTTCAGGCTGGCTTCGATGTATGGAGTCTTTCTGACCTCGATGGGCTTGATGTCGGTCAGGAAGCCTCCGGTGGCCGTATTGATTTCAAGCTGGACGTTATAGTAACCTTTTTTGGGAAACACCACATCTGCGGTAATTTTATCCCGATTTCTCCTTGCGTCTCCGGCATTTGATGGAATGACGGCAAAATAGTTGTCGGCAACGCCTTCCTCATAGGCTCTTTTTGCGGAATATTTTTTCCCGTCCACGGTAAACTCCGACAAGTCCTCCGCCAGCGTTGGATGGCCTTCGTAGGTATATTCCGGAAGCCGCAGAATGGCCTTTCCGTCGATTTCCCGGCCATCGTTAATGCTGATGTATTTGATGACGCTCTTTTGCTCTCCGGCCTTATCCCAGACCGTCAGGTGGTAAGCAATCGTGCAGGGATGATCGGATGATTCCTCTACTCTGCCCCCCGTATTCATCCCGGGCTTGCCTGGCCCTGGCCAGTTTGCCACATGCTGCCAGCTTCCATCCCCGTAATGCTTCTCCAAGACAGCATGATCGATGGTGATGCTTTTATCCAGAATCGTCGCATCGGAGACGGAATATTTATCACCCTGCTTCGCTGAAACAGGCAGGTCCAGGTTCGGCTCAAAATCTCCGATCTCAACGGTTTCCTTGACGTCGTACTGGATGATGACAGGGGTGAAGAACATGAAGGCTCTTACATGACTATCGACGCCATTTCTCCCGGCATTCATCTTGTCATAGAGTTCCGGGAAATTTTTCTTAACGCCTACCTCCCCGTTTTCTCTATCCATCAGGTCAAAGACTTCATTGATTCTTTTTTGGTTTAACATATCTGCTAAATTATATAAGAGATCACTTTGCATCAACGCCTTATGCGAAAAGCTCACTGTGCTTCCGCTGCCGCCTTTGCTCGTTACCTTGATTTGTTTTGAAGTATATGGAGCATATAGGTCATCATATGTTTTTTTATTTCCGATATTGCAGCTATATCCCTCCTGGCTCCATTTGAATTTTGAGGGGCTGTATTCATAGACCTCCACATTAAAAACGGGCTGGGGGAAGGTGATCGACGTGCTTACAGTCATATCGCTTCCTAGGCCGATATTGTCGTCCCACATTACATTTCCTTTATCGTCCGCCACTCCCCAAATCTGCTGGACGCCGATGTCCAGGTGGTACTTGGTTACCGTCTTTTCTACGGTCATGGCATAGCTTGTATGGTCATAGGTAAGAATGAGCGAACAAACCATGGCAGCGGTAAGGAGATAACAGATTGCTCTTTTCAATGGATTTCCTCCTTCAAAAACAAGAAAACAGAACCGTTCAGGGGTCCTGTCTTCCTTCAAGTTGATTCAATTTTCATTCGGTTTATTTATGATATGGGTTCGGCATCAACGTGATGTGTTTCGTTTCTGTGTTGTAGAACATGAAGTAGTCCACGGTAGTGATGTCGATATGTTCCGCATGACTATATCCATCATATGTTCCGGCTGCGGTTGAATCTGTTTTTTTAATCATATTCTTATCCTTTACCAAATACATGTTGCCAAAGCCAAGCTCTCTGACATCGTTACCATTGATCTCAATCCACTTCGTACCTCTGTTCTCATGCAGGGTTACTTTATATTGGCTCATATCAGAAACGATGCTATAGGTTTCCGCTCCCGAGATGAAATCCCATGATCTGGCTATTTCTTCATAGTTTTCTAGGACATTACTGATGTCTGTTTTCTTTTCCGGTTCAACAGGCTCCGGTAACTTCACTCCCGGCAGCTCCCGTTTGCTCTCATCCACCAGCCGGTAGATCACCGTGGCCGACTCTGCCCGTGTCAGGGTTTTCTTCGGCTGGAAAGTGCTGTCCGGGTAGCCGGTCAGGATGCCCGACGCATAGGCTTTTGTGATGTCGTATTCATGCTTTGTCTGGTAGGTGATATCTTTGATTCCCTTCTGGATTTCATCGTAGTTTTCGATCTTGACATCTCCCAGGATAGCGCTGATGATAAGGGCCATGTCACTTCTCGTAATCGGGTCAGAAAGCTGGCCTTTGCTGATGTCGTAGTTGGTAAAGTAGTTGAGCTCCAGGGCTTTGTTATAGTAGTTCAAAGCCCAATGTCCGGAGGAAGAATTTCCGGCATCCAGGCCGCTTCCTGCAATCAGGGCCATCTTGATGAATTCTCCGTAGGTGACGGTATTGCCCGGCTTAAAGCTGCCGTCGGGATAGCCCTTTACAATGGATTTATCTGACATGGCCGCGACTGCATCGTAAGCCCAGTTATTTGATTTAATGTCCGGATACCCCGCCCCATAAACAGCGGATACCATACTTAAAGTAAGGGCTATTGTTAAAAATATCGAAATGATTCTTTTCATATCGTACTCCTTTACTCATAATGTGTACACATACGCCTTACAGCGACGATTTTTTCTTCTTCGTGCACCGTGTAGACCAGACAACGCTGTATATTGATGCGTCTGCCATTACCATTCAACCTCATTAGCATTCAGCATAGTCTCTATCGGTCCATTAAGACTATCTTTTAAATCATCAACCAGTCCCGGCATGGAGGACAAATATAAGGTTTCTTCGATTGATTCCCAATCCTTTACAGAGATCAGTACGGCATCCCCTCCCCCCCTGTATCTGTACTGGCTTGTGTTCTTCATTTACCTGATTTACCAAGTTATATAAATTAGTTCTCGCATTTGTAATATTATATGTTTGCATCTAAAACCCCTCCTGGTCTGTTATTGACGGTTTATATGCCAAAAGCCGGAAGGTCCGGCTTTATGATCCTAGTTGTTGTTTCAACGCATTCTGCAATGTTGTAGACAAATTAATTCCAGCCTTTTCCGCCTCTACACTGAGCCAGCTTGGAAGGCTTACGGTTTTTCTAACCGCATATGATCCGGTTCTTTTTTTATATTCCATCATATCAAACTCGATCACAACAATATATTGGCCGTCTTCAAGCCCTATATCTTGTGGCGCCGAGGCTTTTGGAATTGGAAGATTTTCATCTTCCAAGTAAGATAAGGTGATGCCGAGAGCATCAAAAGCCATTTTATAGCCTTCTTCCACCGTATCTCCCTGAGTATTGCAACCTTCAATATCAGGAAAGAAAATAGAATACCCACCATCCTCTTCTGGCTGGAAAATAGCCGGATAAAACAATTTATTCATACCATGCAACCTCCCTGTATTCGAAAGAGGGCTATTTAAGCCCTGCATCCTTTAAAATCTTTTGTTCTATGCCCTTTTTCAGGTCTTTGGAATGATAAGGAACTGTTGTGGTTCTTCCGGTTTGGGCTACAGGATATGTCAGTTATCCACATAAAAACTTAAGATCGATGAACCCTTATCAAATATTCATTTCTCCCCTGGCCTCGTATTATGAAGTTTTCAAAGTGCGCGTTCCTGCACTGTTATTATTTTACATTTTATACAAACGATTGTATTTTGTCAAGGGGAATATTGTTCTTTCCTCAATTCAGGAGAGGGTATAAAAAATCAACAAATATGACAGAAAAGCAGATTGGAGAAATAAAAACTTTTTCTCGAAAAATAAGGATTATTCTTCCATTAACTTTTTTCATCGCGAAGGTTTTATATGGTTGTGTATTAAAAATATTTCTGGTATAATGCTCACTGTTGTTTTAAATGACAGCGACAGGAAACGGTGATTTTGAAGTAATGGAAAACGAGGTGAACAATGAAAACAGGTTTTGATGCAAGCAAGTATATCGAAGAACAGTCCAAGTACATCTTAGAGCGAGTGAACGACAAGAACAGCGAACGGCTCTATCTCGAATTCGGCGGCAAGCTGGTTCACGACAAGCACGCCATGAGAGTCCTTCCCGGATTTGACGAAAACGCAAAGATCAAGCTGCTGGAGAAGATGAAGGATCAGGTGGAAATCATCATCTGCATCTTCGCCGGGGATATCACGACAAACAAAACCCGTCAGGATTTTGGTATCACCTACGACCTCGAAGTACTGAGATTAATCGACACGTTCAGAAAATATGACTTATCCATCAACAGCGTTGTCATCACCAGATATGAAGACCAGCCCGCCGTCAATATGTTCATCAATAAATTACAGCGGCGCGGAATCAAAACGTACAAGCATCACTTCACAAAAGGGTATCCCACCGACGTGGATACGATCGTAAGCGACGAAGGCTACGGCGCCAATCCATACGTTGAAGTAACCAAGCCTCTGGTCGTCGTAACAGGCCCGGGCGGCGGAAGCGGAAAGCTCGCGACCTGCCTGAGCCAGCTCTATCACGATTACCGCAGAGGCAAGAAGGTCCGCTACGCGAAGTTTGAAACCTTCCCGATCTGGAATCTTCCGCTGAAGCATCCTGTCAACGTAGCATATGAGGCGGCCACCACTGATCTGAAGGATGTGAACATGATCGACTCTTTCCACCTGGAAGCCTATGGACAGATGGCGGTAAATTACAACAGAGATCTGGAGGTCTTTCCGGTCATCAAGCGAATCATCGAAAAGATCACCGGAGAAGAAGCCGATTACAAATCGCCGACCGATATGGGTGTAAACAGGGCCGGTTTCTCCATTTTTGACGACGAAACGGTCAGAAGGGCTGCTGAGCAGGAAGTGATCCGCAGATATTTCATCGCGCAATGTGATTACAAAAAAGGAAAGATCAGCGAGGATTCTCTGCTGCGTTCCAAACTCCTGATGGATGATCTGAAGCTGAAAGCGGAAGATCGCTCCGTCGTAAGACCCGCCAGAGATTATGCGGAACATAAGAGAAGCCTTGATAAGAGATATGAGAACGTGGTCGTTATGTCCATCGAAATGCCGGACGGTTCCTTTGTAACCGGAAGGAGTTCCAGGAGAATGGTGGCGGCCGCGGCGGCAGTTCTGAATGCGATTAAAAAGCTCTGCGGTTTATCCGACGACATTTTCCTCCTTTCCCCTAACGTACTGGAGACGCTTCAGCACCTGAAGACCAATATTCTTCACAATGAAAAATCCAGCCTGAACGTAGAGGAAATCCTGAGCGCGCTGACCATTTCAGCCACGACAAATCCCTCCGCACAGGTTGCAGTGGAAAAACTGCTTCTCCTGAACGGATGTAAAGCGCACTGTACGGCGATTTTGAGCGATCGTGACGAGCAGACGCTGCGGGATCTGGGCCTTGACGTCACAAGCGACCCGGAATATCTTACGACGAACCTGTATTTCAATTAAATTCGATAAAAAAGTGGTTTGCCACTTCCGCGAAAAAAAGAGGGATCCGCACAGGATTCCTCTTTTTTATAATTTATCGCTTCTTATGATTTATTCTTTTTACGATTTTTCTCTTTCTTATGATCTATTTTTTCAGCAGTTCGATGGCCTTTTCCAGCTGCATATCCCGGGAATTATTCGCACCGGTAATATAATTGATCGCCGCTTTATCCAGTATACTCATCGTCGTGTAATCAAGCACGCCTCCCGCATAAAGCCCGTTTTCCTTTTGGAACTTCTTTACAGCGGCTACCGTCGCATCATCCATCGTTCCGGAAACCTTCACCGCATAGCCCAGCATGGACAGGCGCTGCTGCGCGCCGAAAACGTTCAGCCCTACGGAACCTGCGGACGGCTTCTCCTTCTCGCTCATCGGAGCGAATTCCCGGTACTTCTCCACCAAGGCCTTCGCCTCGCTATTGGAGGAATCTGCAACGACATAGTCCGGCGTGAGTCCGATGTGGTCGATTTTTTTCTTGCTCGGCGTCAGGAAATAGAGGGTGGAAAGCTTTACTCCGAATCCTTCCGAAAAGGTCTCGACCTGTTGGGCAATTCCCTTTCCAAAGGTTGTGGTTCCTACAAGCTTTGCCGTCTTGCTGTCCTGAAGCGCTCCGGCCAATATTTCCGAAGCGCTGGCGCTTCCCTCATTTACGAGCATCACGATAGGAAAGTCTATTTTCGCTGAGCCGTCGGCGGAAAATGTCTCTATGATCTCACCCTTATGCTCAGTATACATCATCGGGCCTTTTGCCATCAACTGGTTGGCGATGCTCAACGCCGTGCTGATCAAGCCGCCCGGATTGTTCCTTTCATCGATGACGAGTCCCTTGATCCCCTGCTTTTTCAAGCCTTCAAGGGCCCGGTCAAACTCTTCGTGAGAGTCGCTGTCAAAGCTGGTGATCTGAATATATCCGATCTTGTTGTCCAGCATTTTGGAATTTACGGAGACTGTTTTGATCACAGCTCTGGTCAATGGGAACGTGAGTGTCTGCCCGCTTCTGTCGATAGTAACCGTGACCTTCGTTCCCACTGCTCCCCGCAGAGCGGCGGAAATCTCATCAAGCGTTTTGGAAGAAACGTCGGCGCCGTCAATTTTTTTGATGATATCTCCGGCTTTGATCCCGGACTTCTCAGCAGGCGTACCGCTGATGGGCGCGACGACGCGGCATTGGCCGTCGTAGATTTCTATACTCAGGCCGACTCCGCTGTATTCTCCGGCAACCGCTTCCACGAAGTCTTCTGCTTGTCCGTTTGTTTCATAATAGACGCTGTATGGATCTTCGAGGGAGTTGGTCACTCCCTCGAATGCGCCGTTGATCAGTTGTTGATAGGTAACGTCATCTTTATAGTTTTCTTTGATATACTCGATATACGCTCTCAGCGTCTTCATCTGCTGATCCGGATCGTCATCTCCGGCTACCGCGGCGTAAACGACAAGGCCGTTTGACCCGAACAGACCGGGAATCATCATGACGAACGAGAATGAAGAAAGAATCATCGCAAGTACAATGACAAATGCGACTACTTTAACGACTTTTCTGCTTTTTCCTGAACCCAAATTTTTACCCCCTTTGCGGCTTACGCCATTAAATAATTTCTATGTCGAGAATACTTCTTCCCTCGGAAAGTCCTCTCAGGCTGATGTGATAATCGATGTTCAGCGAACCTTTACACTCGGCTGTTTCAATTTTATTCACGATGCCGTTTGTCAGAACCTCCATCTCTACAGAGCCGAATGGCGTATCATAGTAACCTTTGAACCGCTTGCCCTTCTCAAACTCGATTTCCGTATCGAAACCGATGCTTTCGCCAAACCGTTTCATCTTTATATTGTCACCTGTGATTTTCAGGCTGGTCGTACAGCCCTCCATTCCGGAAAATTCACTTTCATCGTACAGCAAATAGACCGAATCGTCTTTCACATAGTATTTGCCCTCGGTCACAAACTCCAGCTGATCCTCTTCGGAGTCGGATGTTACCTGCTTTCCAATAATTTTTAACATGATATCTTTCATATGCCACCTCCTTTTCGTTAGTATATCATATTCCATTAAAATCTTCAATTTGACGCAAAATATTTTGAAATAGCAAAAAGCGCATGGATCATGCGCTTTCAGAGCTTATGGATAAAACCGCCAAAGAAGCGGCCGGTTCGGACTAGACCTCCGTCTGCCTGCCCAATTTCTTCAAGGTTTCCTCGCTGTCGTTTTCATAGTCGATATCCGTCTCGGAAGGCATATCCTTCATGCTTTCCCGCTTTGCGCTTTGAACATTTTTAAAATCCATGTTTTCTTCACCTCCTGATATTAATGTGACCTCAGAAAGTGTTTTTATGCATTACAATCCACGTTTGGCTTGATACCGCTCAAACCCGAGATCGATGATCTGTTCGATCAGGTCGGGATAAGGGACGCCGGCTTCCGCCCAAAGCAGAGGAAACATGCTGTATTTCGTAAAGCCCGGAATCGTGTTGATTTCGTTCAGATAAATCCTGTCTGTCTCCCGTTCCAGAAAGAAGTCGACCCTCGCATAGCCGCAGCAGTCCAGAAGCCGGTATGCCTCGATTGCGATGGATTTGATCTCTTCCGCCGTTTCCCTGGAAATGTCCGCAGGAATACACAGTTTGGACTGTCCGCCGTCAAAATATTTTGCCTTGTAGCTGTAAAATTCCTCAGACGGCAGAATTTCTCCCACTGCCGCCGCCGCAGGGTTGTGATTTCCGAGGACGCCCGTTTCAATTTCCCGGCAGTCGAGCCCTTCCTCCAAAACGAGCCGGCGGTCATACTTTGCCGCCTCGATAATCGCCGCCTTTAATTCCTCCGTCGTCTTTGCCTTGTTGATGCCGACGCTGGAGCCCATGTTGGCCGGCTTTACAAAGATTGGATAGGAAAGATACTTTTCAATCCGGCTCACAGCGCCGTCCAGATCCTTCAGGACATCTTCTTTGTGGAGCGTCAGATGCCTGCAGATAGGCAGGTCATTCTTTGCGAAGACCTCTTTCGCCAGTGCTTTATCCATCGCAGCTGCAGAACCGAGTACGCCGCAGCCCCCGTAAGGGATATCCGCCATTTCAAACAGACCTTGGATCGTTCCGTCCTCGCCGTATGGTCCGTGCAGAATCGGAAGGGCGAAATCGATATGATCCTTCAGGGATCTGCCTCCCGCTCCGAGAACGGTAATCGCGTATTTTTCCGGCGCTTCCGAAAGCGCCGCCTCCG
>CAMJRV010000018.1 GCA_946408315.1 uncultured Bacillota bacterium
AAAGCTCCGCAGCCTTCCCGGCCTCCGGATCGTCACAGCCGGTCACCAGCGCAATCTTGCCGTTTAAATTTATATCTATCAACAGTTAAGCCTCCTATGTCAATCTGGCGTTATCATAACTTTAAGACATCTTTCTTCCGGATCGGTAGCGGTCCGGATCGCCTCATTCAGCTTGCTCAGGGGGAAGCGGTGCGTAACCATGGAATCCACGTCGATCACATGGCTTCGGATCAATTGCAGCACGGTGGGATATTCAAAGGGAGTGGAGGAATAGCTTCCGATCAGACTCACCTCATCCATGCAGATGCGGTTTGCAACGACGGAAACCGTCGTATCCTGGTTGAAAATAGCAAAGGACAGGACGGTGCCGCCTTTTGCGGCGCAGTTTACCGCCGAAGAAAGCAGCGCCGGTACGGCTGCCGCCACAAAGATGACGTCCACCCCCTGACCTTCCGTCATTTCCATGACCGATGCCATCGTATCCTCTTTCGCTCCGTTGATGATTCTGTCGGCGCCGAGCTTCCGGGCCATTTCAAGCCGGTATTCGGAAACATCGTTGGCGATGACCAGGCCGGCATGCCAGGCTTTCGAAAGCTGCAGCAGGATGGCTCCCACCTGACCTGTACCGACGACCATCACGCTGTCCCCCGGTCTGATACCGGCACGCTCTACCGCGCGGAGTGCGCATGCTGTCGGTTCCATCATTGCCGCCTGCTCATACGTCACGGAGTCCGGCAATTTCACCATCGAATGCTTCACATGAAGCGGCGACAATCTGATATATTCGGAAAATCCGCCGGGTTCGATGTTCGTTTCCTTCCACTGTTTACAGACCGTGTGATGCCCTCTCTGGCAAGCATGACAGGTAAAGCAGGGAACGTGGTGGGCAACGAAGACACGATCCCCGATCCGGAAGTTCCCGACTCCCTCGCCGAGCTTTACGATTTCCCCGCCCACTTCATG
The DNA here is from genome assembly GCA_946408315.1 of uncultured Bacillota bacterium. GTDB lineage: Bacteria > Bacillota > Clostridia > Peptostreptococcales > Anaerovoracaceae > Anoxybacterium. The sequence continues at coordinate 964 of CAMJRV010000018.1, forward strand.
ACCAAGCACCGTTCCCGGCTTCACCGTCTTGTGAACAGCTTTGTGGATGTCGGTCCCGCAAAGTCCGCAGGCATGCATTTTGATCAAGGCTTCTCCCGCCTCCAGTTCCGGCAGGGCTCTGTCCTCGGTCCTGATATCATTTACGTCGTAATAAACCGCCGCTTTCATAAACAGTTCCTTTCATTTCAGTTCACTATTTTTATTTTACTTTAATTTCTCCATGATGAGTTCTACATCTTTGTCGATTCCGACTCCTGTCAGAAATGAAAGGGTGCGGATGACGGGCGTGTCTCCCGATCCCGTAATCGGCGTTGTGGCGACGATCAGATCGTAGGATGCCGCTTTGCCCGGCACTTCGGCCGCCTTGCACTGATCCACCACGACATCAAGTCCCTTTGATGTGAGAATCTCCTTTATCTTGTTTACTACAACCGTAGATGTTGCAATACCTGTTCCACAGGCAACCAATACTTTTTTCTTAGCCATTTCAGGCACTCCTCTCTCTTATTATGCGCCGGCTTGCAGCTATGCTGCAAACCGGCCACACTAACGTTCCGCCCGGCGCTTCCGCCGTTTGGCATGATTTATTATCTTTCTGCTTCCGCTTCTGCAATTTCCTTTGCATACTGCTTTTTGATGTCATTTCTGACGAAGAACCAGATCAGTCCGTAAATGACGGCGGCAAAGGCGCCTACACCGATCATGACAGGATTTTCAAAGTTCATCAGCTGAATGATGATCCATGGGATGATGTGAGAACCGGAATCGATACCGGAAATCATGGTGGCTCCTTCCGGGAAGTCAAAGCCTACCGCATGCCCCATGATGGTCGACAGCTCCGCCAGATTTGTTGCGAGGAAGAAAACGATACACATCGTCGCGATACCGTTGATCAGACCGCGGACGATATTTCCTCTAGAAGCTGCTACAGCCCATACCATGGTAAACGGCAGTACGGCAAGGTCGGCCAGCGGCAGCATTCTGTTATAGGGCAGAATCATAGCAAGTCCGATGGCGATAGGAACCATGAGCAGCGCAACAGCCATGTTTGCCGGATGTCCGATTACGATGGCCGCGTCCAGACCGATGTATACGTCTTTTCCCGGGAATCTCTTCTGGATAAATTCTCTCGCGCCTTCGGAGAAAGGAATCAGACCTTCCATCAGGAGGGCAACCATTTTCGGCATAATTGTCAGACCGGCTGAAATCTGGATTCCCAGAGTCAGTGTACCCTTCAGGTCAAATCCGCCGAGAAGCGCCATCAGGATACCGAGGATCAATCCCATCATCATCGGTTCGCCCAAGAGTCCGAATCTTTTTCTGATGGATTCCGGATCCGCCTGCAGCTTGTTCAAGCCGGGGATCTTGTCTTCGATTTTGTTCATTAAGTACATAATCGGTGCAAAGTTGACCGTCTCACTGTGAGGCAGGGAAACGCCGGGCAGTCCGAAGTGGTGTTCCAGAACCGGCGCGGTCCAGTCCGCCAGCTTGAAGGTTACCGCAGCGGTCAGGCAGCCGGCCAGGATTCCGAGGAACATGTTGTTCGTCGAATAGTAGGCAACGGAACCGGCAAAGATGAAATGCCAGTAGTTCCAGATGTCAATGTCCATCGTCTTTGTAAAGTTGACCGACAGCAGGATCAGGTTCATGATAAGAATAATCGGAATTAATAGCGGAGCAACCGGCGTACCGAAAGAGATCGCGGCGCCGATTGGCCAGCCAACGTCTACGATGTCGAGTTTAAAGCCAAGATTCTCAACAAGAGCGGTTGTTGCAGGTCCAATTGATCCAAGCAAGAGATTTACGACCAGGTTGATAGCGACAAAGCCGACTCCGATCGTAATACCTGCGCGGAATGACTTTTTAAAACCCTGGCCTAATACAAGTCCGAAGATTGTGATGATTACCGGCATCATTACCGATACTCCGAGACCCAGTATGAAGTCTACGGAAGTTTGAATGAATGTCATACTTTTTCCTCCTTAATTATTAAAATATTACAAGGTTGCATTGTGGAAAGCCCACAACTTCCTCCCTTATCATAAGTGAATGCACTGCTATCATAAGCAAATGCACTACCGGATCAGGCTTTTGCAAGCTCTGCCTGAATCAGTGCGATAACAGTGCTTTCATCCTCTGCCTGCTGGAGACATTTCAGAAATTCTCCGTCGGCAAACAGGCCGACCAGGCTCTGGAGCATTTCCAACTGTTCCGAAGGCTCATTGATCGCAAGCTGAAACAGCAGCTGCACCTCCACGGTCTGCTCATCGTCTCCCATCAGGTGAAACAAAACCGGTTTTTTCAGGGTTCCGATTGCCACCGCAGGCTTGTTGACATGAACGGCGTCCGTATGGGGAATCGCCACCCCGACTCCGCTCGTCGACAATCCGGTCGGATATACTTTCTCACGGTCAATCACGGCCTGGGTGTATGTCTCCTTGACAAAACCCTTTTTGTATAATAAATTGCCCAGCTGTTCAATACACAAAAACTCGTCTTCCGCATCGATATGAATCAGCACCAGGTCCTCTGAAATATAGCTTGATAGTCCTTTCACTTGCACTCCCCCTAATATTTTTTATTTGATTGCTGCGTTGCTATATACTGAAGCAATAACTGTGCCAACAAATGTATATAATGTGAACCCGGCTGATTGCAACGGTTTATGGCTTCCGTTCCACAATTTATACATTTCTTTTCCTGTATATAATGTGGGGTTCCGTCTTTGTTTTTTGTAAAAAAAGTGGCGCTCCGCATTCCTGCCAAACAAATAAACCGTGTGGATAGGATATAGATCCCACCCACACGGTTTATACGATCGATTACCGCTCAGTTTTCCATCGATTTCACGCTCAGTTTTCCGTCTCGCCGATGCCGCTTTCTATCATCGCCGTCAGAGTCGCTACCGCAACTACTTCATCCGGTCCTTCGGCGCGGACCGTGACCCGGGCGCCTTTCGAAATTCCCCCGGCGAGGACATTGATGATACTCTTTGCATTGATCGTCTTGCCATCATAAAGAAGATACACGCTGGACCGGAATAACGAGGCAGCCCGGGCAAATTCGGCAGCAGGCCTTGCATGAAGGCCGGATTTGTTGATAACAGTCGCCTCCTGCTGATACATACAACACCTCCTACAATATTCTAATTCAGTATACACCATTCATACCCTCAAATAAAGTTCTGTCAAACATCGCTTTTAAAATCAGCCTCCTATCGGCATTCATATCGACACCCATATATTGGCACAAACCTAATCAAAATTTTATCTTCAAGTAACAACAATTTTATCAAAAAACCTTGCCATATTTCCGACATATGATACAATAATATCATCATAATAAAGAAATATAGTTACTATTACAGCCGACGGGGCTGTGAATCGTAACAACATACACATGTCTTAGGAGGGAAATCATTATGTCAAACTTAAAGGGAGCTGTCCTGATCGGTCAGTCCGGAGGCCCGACTTCGGTAATCAACGCCAGCGCGCTCGGCTGTATTGAGACCGCTTTGAAATCGGAAAACGTCACGCGCGTATACGGCGCCGCTCATGGGATCAGAGGAGTTCTGGACGACTGTCTTTACGACATGAATCAGGAGGATCCCGAAGAGCTTGCGCTCATGAGGTACACACCCTCATCCGTATTGGGAACCTGCCGGTATAAGCTGAAGGATTTTACCGTCGACGATACGGACTACAAGCGGATTCTGGAAATCTTCAAGAAATACGATATCCGTTATTTCTTCTATAACGGCGGAAACGACTCCATGGATACCTGCAACAAGATCAGCCAGTTCATGGCACAAAACGGCTACGAATGCAGAGTCATGGGAATTCCCAAGACTATCGACAACGACCTGGCCCTTACGGACCACTGTCCCGGTTACGGAAGCGCCGCCAAATACATCGCCACCTCCTGCATGGAAATCTACAGGGACGCAAAGGTATACGGCACAGGCTCCATCACGGTGCTTGAAATCATGGGAAGAAACGCAGGCTGGTTGACCGCGGCGTCCGCCATCGCTTCCTACAAGGGCATGGGCCCGGATCTGATCTATCTGCCGGAAGTCGCGTTTGATCTGGATCAGTTTATCGCCGACATCGCCAGAGTCTACGAAGAAAAGGGCGACGTTCTGGTCGCCGTATCGGAAGGAATCGTTGACAAGAACGGGAATTATGTTTCCGAAATCCTTTCCGCCAATGAAAAAGCCAAGGACGCCTTCGGCCACGTTCAGATGGGCGGCCTAGCGGCAAACCTTGCCAACTATGCAAATTCAAAGATCAAAGCAAAGGTCAGAGGCATTGAATTCGGAATCATCCAGCGCTGTGCCGCTCACTTTGCTTCCGAAACCGATGTGAATGAAGCCTACATGGCCGGCAAAGAGGCCTTTAAAGCTGCAGAAGCCGGTATGACGGATAAAATGGTCGCGTTTGAAAGAGGCGCAGGCTCTGAATACTCCTGCAAAACAGTGCTGGTCGATCTTTCCGAGGTCGCGAACTTCGAGAAGAAGGTGCCGAAAGAGTGGATCAACGAAGCCGGAAACGGTCTGCTCCAGCCGTTTATCGATTATGCGCTCCCCCTCATCCAGGGAGAGAACAAGGTCCCTGTTGAGGACGGTGTTCCGAGATTCGCCAATCTGAAAAAGGTATGCACCTGCGCGAAATAACGAAATAGCTTCAATGAAAAGACTGTGAAAGCAGTCTTTTTTATTATATACTCGTTATATCCTCATAGAAGCTTCACCAAATCTACATAAAATAACGCTAAACTGGTTTTGAGATAAAATTAGCCGCCGGTTTGCCTCGATGGGGCGAAAATTGAGCGGGTTACGGTTGGGAGGTTCTGGAATGTACAGACTACTGGTGGTTGACGATGAACAGAAGATTCGAGAAGTGATTCGGGAATATGCCGAATTCAACGGTTATGAGGTGGCGGAAGCCGAAAACGGCATGGAAGCCATCGGCCTTTGCAAGCTGAACGATTACGATTTGATTATCATGGATATCATGATGCCGAAGCTGGACGGTTTTTCCGCCTGCAAGGAGATCAAGAAAACAAAAGAGGTCCCCGTGATCATGCTCTCCGCCCGGGGCGAGGAGTACGACAAGCTGTTCGGCTTTGAGCTGGGGATCGACGATTATATCGTAAAGCCCTTCAGTCCGAAGGAACTCATGGCCCGAATCAACGTCGTGCTGACCCGCAGAAACAGTCCGGCCGCCGCCAGCCCCGACATTCTGAAATTTGGCGGCCTGGAAATCAATATTCCCGCCAGGGCCGTCACGGTTGACGGGGAAAAGGCGGAGCTGACGCCAAAGGAATACGACCTTTTGTTCTATCTGGTCCACAACAGGAATATCGCCCTCTCCAGGGAAAAGCTCCTGTCCGATGTCTGGGGCTATGATTTCTACGGCGACGACAGAACCATCGACACGCATATAAAAAATCTAAGGAACAATCTCGGCGTCTACCGGGATCACATTGTCACGCTGCGAGGGGTAGGTTATAAATTTGAAGCTTAATTGGGACAGGAATAGTTTAAAATTTAAAATATGGCTTTATTTTGTGTTGTTTGCCGCCCTTCTGATGGGCATTTTATGGTTTCTGCAGATCTTCTTTCTCGACACCTATTATGAGGAGATGAAGATTTCTCAGACGCGGAAGATTGCCAACGCCATCATCTCACATTACCAGGACGACGACCTTGTGGAATATATCTCCGGCCTGTCGTACGAAAACGATATGCTGATCCATATCGAGTCCAGCGACGGAACGATCATCTTCTCGCCGTCACAAAACCTGGACCGGCCCAGAATCCTGAGCAGCAATATCTACCTGATGGAAATGGCCTTTATGAAAAAGAACCTGATTCAGAGCGGAAAGCAGAGCGCGTCGATCATTATGGCCGATCAGGGACGCAAAAATAATACGCTGGCATACAGCGCCTATCTGGATAATACGGAAGGACACGAAGTATTCCTCTATATCTTTTCCCCGCTGTTTCCAGTAAGCTCCACCGTCGAGATTCTGTCGAACCAGCTGAGATACGTTACTCTGATTTCGCTGATTCTGGCATTCGCCCTGTCTCTTTTGATTTCAAACAAAATATCCCGGCCCATCGTGAACATCACGAAGTCGGCGTCCATACTGGCAGAAGGAAATTATGAAGTTACCTTTGAAGGAGGACATTATTCCGAGATCGCCCAACTGGCGGATACGCTGAACTATACGTCAAAGGAGCTGGCAAAGGCAAACATCCTCCAAAAGGATCTCATCGCCAACGTTTCCCATGATTTGAGAACACCGCTTACGATGGTAAAGTCCTATGCGGAAATGATCCGGGACCTGTCCGGGAACAATCCGGAGAAAAGAAATTCCCACCTGCAGGTCATCATCGACGAAGCCGACCGGCTGAACCTTTTGGTAGCCGACCTGCTGACCCTTTCCAAGATGCAGTCTGGCGTGGAAACGCTGAATGTGACGAAATTCCACATCAGGGATTCCATCGTAAGCATCCTGAACTCTTACCGTATCCTGTCCGAGCAGGAGGGTTATCAGTTTATCTGCAATTGTAATCCCGATATCGTCGTGACGGGAGATGAGTCCAGAATCATGCAGGTGCTTTCCAACCTGGTGAACAACGCGGTGCGCTACAGCGATGAAGAAAAAATCGTCACCGTGTCGGTTACGGATGCTGGAGAATTCGTCCGCTGCGAGGTCACCGACAAGGGTCAGGGAATTCCGGAAGACGAGCTTGCGCACATCTGGGAACGGTATTACAAATCCAGCTCCAATCACAGCAGGAATACCTCAGGAACCGGCCTCGGCCTTTCCATCGTGAAGGAAATCCTGCTGCTGCACGGCGCCCGCTTCGGTGTCATCAGCAAGCCCCGGAAAGGGAGCACATTCTGGTTTGAGCTGCGCAGCAAATGAAAGCAGTTCAAATTTTAAATACGATAAACATCTCGTCGATGGCTGCAATTGCCGCCGGGAACGGGTTCATAATCGTCCATATGCTGATCCCGCTCAGATTAAACTCGTCTACCAGCGAAAGCTTGGCCCTGACGCTCCTCTCATCCTCGTACCACACGACTTGATTGAGGCCCTCCGGGGTTGTGTAGCTGTAATGGGGAGCCTGCACTGTCTCGTCGTACTCCACCGGCACTCCGGCTCTGATCGCCCGCTCCGCCGCCTCCTCCTGAGAGATCCGCTCAGCGGCGGCGCCATAGGGCAGAGTCCAAACGTAGCCGTAATTGGAAATCCCCAGCAGGATAGCGCGGGGATTGACCTTTGCCGTTATGACCGACAGCAGTTCCCGCGCCCGGTCGACCGGCGACACCGGTCCGGGAGCCTCATACACCTGCTCCCAGTGGAACATCCTGAGTTCAAGGAAGTTAGCGGCCCTGCCGAGAGACTCATAATTGATCCCTTCGTCGTTTATCCCCGGCGTCAGCGAAACCATGACGAGGTTTCCTCTCCGATTCAGCCTTGCGGCTGTCTTCGCGACGGTGACCACAAATTCTTCGCTGTCCTCCGGCGCAATGTATCCGAAGTTGAAAACGAAGCCCAGATAATTCTTATTCGTCACGGTCATCACGACGTTATTGATCAGCCGGTCCCGGACCCTGGGATCTGTGAAAAGCACCCGCACCAGCTCATAGCTGTATTGACCGTTTTCATCAAAAGGTGTCAGTACCATGAGGGGCCCGACCCCGCTGTCATAACTGGCCTGAATCAGAGATGCGTCGTCGATCGGTACCAGCTCTCCCTGCATCGTGTATCCGTAGCTGTAGTAGGATACGTATGTTAAATCGTCAGCCCACCTCGCAAGCTGCTCTCGGGTGATGTCCGGCGTGGCATAGCCGTTGACGAAGATTTCCCTTTTCTCCTGCGCAATTCTTACATTTTTCGATTCCGATGACATGGCATGCCTCCTGCTTTTTTATAACAGTATATTTTATGACAGGAGGCTGTAACGGTTACAAAGCTACCGGCTTTTCAGATCAATGTATTCCCTTATTTCCGATACGCTTTTGTACGCCGGCCTGATAATTTTACTGGCATTGATCAGCTCTTCGATTCTGTGGGCGCTCCAGCCTGAGATGCGCGCAATGGCAAAAATCGGGGTATACAGCTCCAGCGGCAGGTCGAGCATACTGTAGACAAACCCGCTGTAGAAGTCGATATTCGCGCTGACGCCCTTGTAGATCTTCCTCTCGTTCTCAATGATCTTCTTGGAAAGCCGCTCAACCATCGCATACAGTCTGAACTCGTCCGTCCTTCCCTTTTCTTCGGAAAGATCCTTTACAAACCGCTTAAAAATATCGGCTCTGGGGTCGGACAGCGAATATACCGCATGGCCCATCCCGTAGATCAGTCCCTCTCTGTCGAAGGCGTTCTTATACAGCACGTTTTTCAAGTAGACGGAAACCTGGTCCTCATCCGTCCAGTCGGAGACGTTTCGCTTCAGATCGTCGAACATCTGAACGACTTTGATGTTTGCGCCTCCGTGCTTAGGCCCTTTCAGGGATCCCAACGCCGCTGCGACGGCGGAATACGTGTCCGTGCCGGAGGAGGATACAACACGCGTCGTAAAGGTCGAGTTGTTTCCGCCGCCATGCTCTGCATGGAGCACCAGCGCCAGGTCAAGAATTTTAGCTTCCAATTCACTATATCTGCTGTCCTGCCGGAGCATGTGAAGAATATTTTCCGCCGTGGACAGTTCGGGCTTCGGGGTATGGATTACCAGGCTCTGTCCGTTAAAGTAGTGCTGGTACGTATGATAGCCGTAAATGGTGAGCAGAGGAAATACGGCGATCAGCTGGAGGCACTGGCGCAAAACGTTCGCTACGCTGATATCGTTTGCCTTTTTATCGTAGGAATGCAGCGTGAGCACGCTCCTTGCCAGCGTGTTCATCATATCGAGACTCGGAGCTTTCATGATGATGTCCCTTGCAAAGCTCGAAGGCAGGGTTCTATACCGGGCCAAAAGCTCCGAAAACTCCAACAGCTCCTCTTCATTGGGAAGTCTTCCGAAGATCAGCAGGTAGGTCGTCTCTTCAAACCCAAACCGCTTTTCATCGATAAACCCATCTACGATCCGCTCGACGTTATATCCCCGATAATAGAGCCTGCCCTCACAGGGGACCTTTTCTCCATCCACCGTGTCAAAAGCCTGAATGTCCGAGATTTCCGTCAGTCCTGTCAGCACTCCGTTCCCGTTGAGGTCCCGCAGTCCTCTGTTGACCTCGTATTTTCTATACAGCTCGGGGTCGATGGAGCTGTTTTGATAGCACAGGCTGGTCAGCTTCCGGATTTCCGGCGTTACCTCTCTGAGCTCTCCCTGATATCCCTGTTGGTTCATCATGATATCGTCTTTCTTTGTATCCATATGTCTGTTCCCCTTTCTTCCTTCTGCCGGCATCTCCCAGAGATACCCGGTACCTCAAATAGTCCTGTAAAATAGAAAAACTGCGGTAATTACCCGCAGCATCAGTCAAAAAATGGCATGCAAAAAAACATAACCGGAGTGCGCCCAAGTGCCGTTTACGGCGCGTCAGGCGCGCATCACCTCACTCTTTTCTAATGCTTACGAGATTAGCTGACGGATTCGGACAGAAAAGATGCCCTACGCGAAACGATCGCGATTCACCCCAAAAATTGGTTCTCCCGCTCCATTGCTGGATTCAGCTTCCTATTCAATTTTCTGCTTTCTAATTTCTATTTATAATAAAATACCATAGTAAAAAAACAAAATCAAGAGGAGAATAAAACATCTTCCTTCTTATTCCATTTCCTCAGTCCCACGGTTTCCCCAGCACATGTACGACAAAAGCCTTTGCGATGTCGGGATCGAATTGATATCCGGCATTTTTCTTGATTTCATAAAGCACCACCGCATCGTCCAGCGCTTTTCGGTAAGGCCGTTCGCTCGTCATGGCGTCATAGCTGTCCGCCAGCGCGATGATCCTCGCCTCGATGGGAATCTCACAGCCCGCCAGACCTCTCGGGTAACCCTTTCCATCCCACCGTTCATGATGGGAGAGTACACAGTCCGCAAAGTCCGGCATTTCGTTGGTCGCGCTCAAAATCCGAAAGCCGACGTCGGGATGGCGTTTGATTTCCTCCTGCTCGCGCTCTGTCAGCTTGCCTTCCTTGTTCAGGATGCTTTCATCGATGGCGATCTTGCCGATATCGTGGAGATGGCCGAGCAGTTTCAGCTTGCTCGTCTCGGTTTCTGAAAAACCGATGGCGGCGCCAATTTTTTGCGCCACCTCTCCCACACGTTCCGAGTGCTTCTCTTCCCGCGGATTTTTTTCGTAGAGGGTCTTGATGATGGTGCTGATCAAGTTCCCCCTGAGGCCCTCATTCTGGATGATCTTATGCTTATACATAGCGTTTTCGGCATTCTTCAGGATTTCAGCAAAGCTCACGTCCATAGAGGACTTGGTAGCCCAGCCCAGAGACATGCTGACATGGATCATATCAAGGCTTTCTCTGCCGCAGTCCTCTTTAATCCGGTCTACCACCTTCTCCGCCTCTCCATATGCCGTGTTTGGCAGCAATACGACAAACTCGTCGCCGCCCCAGCGCGCCACCACATCCCCTTTCCTGCACCTGGCCCGGATCATCTCTGCCACCTTTTGCAGGAGCTGATCTCCCAGATGGTGACCGAATGCATCGTTGATCATTTTCAATCCGTTGACGTCCGCCATGATGACGGAGATGGGAAGATTCTTTTCCGCGTCCAGCCGCTCGACTTCCATTTCATAATATCTTCTGTTGCACAGCCCGGTGAGCAGGTCGTAATAACTTAAATAGAGATTGTACTTTTCCGACTGTTCTACTTTTTTCAGCAGACGGCCCAGGATGACATACAGAATAATGGATGTAACCAGAACGTACACTATGCCTTTATAGGTATTGATCATGAAAAAGAACGTATCGTCAGGAGAAAGGAGATAGGCGAGCCGGTCGGAGAAAAAAATCCAAAGGATACCGATGAGCGTATAGATCAGGGTGATGGAAATGCACTCCTGCTGATACTTATATCGAAACGGTATGAATGCAAATATTTTTTTCAGAAATTGCAGCATGAGTATCTCCTTCAACAAATACGGTTAAAGTGAATTTGACAGGATGAAAGGCGATTCCAGAAAGACAAATGATGCAAAATGAAAATAACCGCCGGCTATACCAAGCCGGCAAAATTACTCAGAATACTGTCCGGCTCGGAAGCGGGTTCTGAATCAGACAGAATATTAAGCTGCATTTTATAGCGGTAGAGTTCCATGAGCAGCGCATAATCCTTAATCTCAAGATCGTCGGATGAAAGGCCGAGCAAACCGAGGCTCAAATCTTGGAGTCCATCGTTATCGGCCGGAGAAATCCGGGCGGGAAGCGACGCATTGCCTGCCGTAATCGGCTCGCCTGCATACCCCATCACCTTTGCGATGTAATTCTGCGTTTCTTTAAAAGGAGGAACTCCGTTATATTTTGCCACGTTACCCGGACCTGCGTTGTAAGCTGCAAGCGCCAGCACCGTGTTCCCATCGTAGCGTTCCAGCTGCTGGCTTAAATATTTCGCCCCGCCCATGATATTCTGTTCAGGGTCAAAGGCATCCGTCACTCCAAGACTTCTCGCCGTTCCCGGCATCAGCTGCATGATGCCCTGCGCTCCCGCGTGAGATTCCGCCCCAGGGTCAAAGTTGGATTCCGCTTTTGCAACCGCCTTCAGCAATTCAACGGGAACGTGGTACGTGTCGGAAGCTTTCCGGAATATCTCGTCAAGATCAACTCCATTGCCCGGCGGAGCAGAGATCGCATTGCCGCTTGCAGAGAAATTCTGCCGGACGCTGTTTGAGATGACGGATTCCAGTATATCAGAAAAGCTCTGCGCAGCGCCGGGAGCACTGCCCTCCGGGCTTCGGCTCTCTGATGCGCCGGGGACTCGACCTGCACCGGTCTAATTAAATTTTGGATTGATAAGATTGATTGCCATTGCCGAACCTTTCACGAACTCTGTAATAAAATCAAGTGCTTTTTATTTTGAAAATATATTATATAATTACACAATTCCACAATATTTGTCAATGTAATTTCCTTTGGATTGGACAGTTTTGTAGAAATTTACGTTACTTTTGTAATAAACTCACGGCACTTTTCCAGAAACCGGTTCAAATGCTCCGTTTCCGCGTTCCGATCCGCATTGAGCCTTCCCATCCGGTCGCAGTATCCCAGCAGAGCGATCTCCTCGATGTCGGCGTCCTGGACCATGCTCCCGATATCGGCAAACTTCATGGATTTTGACACAAAGAGGATCTGCATATGCCACCGGATCAGGGCGGTAATGCGACGGATCAAACCCTCGTCCTCCAGGAATTCTCCAAGAAATTCTCCGGCCTGCAGGGCTCCCACCTTGTCATGGTCATAAGCCGTGACCTTTTCACCTTGGCGCTTTGTCGTATCCGCCTTCCCGATATCATGCAGCAGCGCGGCCCACATGAAAGCCAGCGGTTCACGGCTTTCCCTCTTTTTCCGAGCCGCCTCGTCGACGACCATGAGCGTATGATTCCAGACGCTCCCCTCGGGATGATGCTTTGGAGACTGAGGCGTCTTTTGCAGCCGTTCCAGCATAGAAAAGGGATGCTCGCGGAGCTTCCCCTCTTCCCGGATTCTGTTAAAGTAGATCGACGGAGCATCGTCCTTCATGAGATGCTCTTGCATTTCTTCAAACAACTTCTTTTTTTCAATCATATGCGATACCAAGATAATACTCCTTTTCCATGCTCAAGACATCCGAAGCGTCGTTGAACCGGATCATTCCGAAAGGCCGGATACTTCCGCCGAGAACCGCGCCGGCATAAGCCGGAGTCCTGACAATGTATTTTTCAGCGGGCACCAGCTCTGCAAACTGTTTCAGCGCCGCCGCCTCGCACCCAACGGGAACCAACAGCTCCTTAATCAGCACTTCCTCCTGAGAAACCCTTTCATAATAGGCGCAGCCTTCTCCCTTGCTTCCGCCGTTGATCCCGAAAATCCCCGCATCTGCAATCAGAGATAATTTCTTCTGAAAGTCAATTTCCGCATCCCGGTAATCCACGTAGGAATGACCCTCGAGCAAGCATCTACGAATTCGATTGTACCCGTCGCTGAGGATCGGGTTGAAAGAGAAATGATGCGGGTCAGGCCCCGCCAGCTTTTCGATTTCCCCGAGCCCCAAAACCGCTTCCCGCACCGGAAATCCGGGGAGATAGCCCCGTTTTTCATAAAACCGGAACAACTCCTCCCTTGCCGGGACAAGCAGCGTGATTTCGGTCTGTACCGACATCAGATAGCGGTTGCTGAATTCGAGCAGCTTTTCCGCGTAACCTCGCTTTTGAAAATCGGGATGCGTCGCTACGGCGTAGATCATGGACGCTTTGGATTTTGTTCCGTCCTTTTCAATCAGATCCACCGGGATCATCGTCAGCATGGAAACGTTCCGCCCGTCCTCAAGGAGGACTGCCGTTCTTCCGACCCAGTCTGTATTTTTAAAATGCAGCCCGATGAAGCTGTCTTCATCTCCGAAAGCCAGTTTCCAGATTTCTCTCAGCTCCGCCTCGTCTTCTATTTTTGCAAGTCTCATCATTCTGAAGCCCTCTCAATCATAGTATTTATTAATTCATGAAAACATATTTAACGTTTTTTCTCTTATCGACATATTATAATAAAGCGAATAAAGCGAAACGGAGGATTTTTGTCGTGTATTTGCATGCAGAAAACAATGTCAACTACCAGAACATCTACCCGGATGTCTATTACAAGGTTCAGCCCTTTGCGATGATGGCGTGCGACGAACTGGAAGCCGCCAATTGGGAAGTTCCCACCCAGGAAGTGGTGAGGCAGATATCGGACCAGATCTATGAAGACGTTTGCAGAATCCACCCCGATCTGGCAGAGCGGGAACAGTATCACCCCATGTCATACGAGGCGGCAGAGGCATATCAGATGACGGAACGCCTGGCAGAGGCGGAACAGTGGCGCGGCGGCGGTTTTTTCCGCGACCTGATCGACATCCTGCTGCTGAACGAGATTTTCCGAAGAAGGCGCCGTTGGTAGTACCCCTGATATCAATTGCTTTCGGAAAAGGTACTTACATTTCGAGAATTGCCCGGCGTTAGCCGGCTGCAATTCTTCAGTTCGGCTGCTGAACAACCTGTATCGCTTCTCTCAGGCTGTTCACACCGACCACCTGAATGCCGCCCGGCACATCAGTCAGTCTGGCGGCGTTTTTTTGCGGCAGGATCACCTTTGTGAAGCCCAGGCGGGCGGCTTCCTTTACAATTTTATCGGCGTTCTGTATGGACCGCAGATCTCCTGTC
>CAMJRV010000019.1 GCA_946408315.1 uncultured Bacillota bacterium
GGGTAAGACCGAGCAGGGATTCCGGTGAAATTGTAGCTAATTGATTCATAATGGAATTCACCCCCTTAAAAAAGGATATTCAGACAAGCCTGACGATATGACCCAGGGATCTCTTTTCCCATCAAATATTTCAATTCTTTTTTCTTCGACAATTTTATTGTAATGCTGTCGAATAGATGCTATTATGATACCGTTTGCTAAAAATAAGATGTGATCTTTTCGGCGCATAACGGCAAAACTATTGAGAAAAGGACCTGATATTCGGGGAGGAGTGGTATCGAAGCATGGTTGGAGGGATCAGTTTAGGTTTAATCGCAGTCATCCTGTTGGCGCTGATATTTGAATTTATTAACGGTTTTCACGATACGGCCAACGCGATCGCAACTTCGGTATCAACGCGGGTAATGACCCCGGCTGTCGCGATTGCTTTAACCTCGATTATGAATTTTCTGGGCGCCTTGTCCAGCGACAGGGTGGCCAAAACGATCTATAAAGGGCTTATCCACGGGAGCGTAGCGCAATACGTCATCGTCGCGGCCTTGCTCGCAGCGATTACCTGGAATCTGATTACCTGGTATTTCGGGATTCCGAGCAGTTCTTCCCACGCTTTGATCGGCGGCCTGGTGGGGGCTTCCATCGTTTACGCGGCAAGTTTTCAGAAAGTAATCTGGTCAGAAGGGATCAGCGGAGGCGTTGTAGGAAAGGTTTTGATTCCTTTGATTACCTCTCCGGTTTTGGGCTTAATCACAGGATTTCTGATCATGTCGCTGTTTTACAAGTTGTTTGCCTCTCTTTCAAACGCGCTGGTGAACAGGCTGTTTTCCAGGCTGCAGATCTTATCCGCGGCATTGATAGCCTACTCTCACGGAAACAATGATGCGCAGAAGACCATGGGAATCATTACCCTCGCCCTGATTAACGCGGGGATGTTAGGAAAAGACAGCGGAGTCCCCTGGGAGGTCAAACTTGCCTGTGCGAGCGTAATTGCGGTCGGAACATCGGTCGGAGGCCGAAGAATTATCAAAACGATGGGAATGGGTCTAACAAAATTAAAACCGATCGGAGGCTTTGCCGCACAAACGGCTGCCGCCCTCGTGATCGAAGGCGCTTCCTCAATCGGCGCTCCCGTCAGCACAACCCATGTCATATCAACAGCGATCATGGGAGTCGGCTCGGCAAAAAGAGTCTCTTCAGTGAAATGGATCCTCGCAAGAGACATCGTGCGGGCCTGGGTTCTGACAATCCCCGTTACCGCATTTCTGGGCGCTGTTTTCTCGCTTATTTTTAAATTATTTGCCTGATACGTTCGCCGAAACACCTGCAATTCGCTGATTTTCACAGACCTGCCGCGATATGGAGGTTTATGGAAGTTCAGAGCAGTTATTTTTTCTAAAATTAGTCTTGACAAGCCTATTCGCAACTGTTAGACTATAAAAGTGCCAAAACGCAATACAACGTGCGGATCGGCGAAAAAATATGCTTCATTAGCTCAGTTGGTAGAGCACCTGACTCTTAATCAGGGTGTCCGCGGTTCGAGCCCGCGATGGAGTACCAATAAAAAAATACAGTACCGAAAGGTGCTGTATTTTTTTATTTATATCACATTGAGCGGGCGAGAATCGGAAACGGCGCGAGCGTCGTGAGAAAGTCCTGCGGACTTTCGAGCCGCGAGCGGTCCGAGCCTGCTGAAAGAGCAGGCGACGGACTGCAGATTTTGCCGACAGGTAAAAGATGCAAAGCCCGCGATGGCGAAAGGTGCTGTATTTTTTTATTTATTCTGTATTGATGGGGCTGAACCGCGGACAGATGGGGTTATGGGGAAGGCACTTCCCCGTTTAGAGTATATCGCCTTTAGGCTATGGGGTTTAAATCGGGCGATATACGGACCACCGCTCCGGGGGTGACAGACAAGGAAAGCCATGCGAGAGCACCTGATTAAGAGTTGCGATATTTGTAAGGGACGCGGTGTTTCTACATAATATATAATTATTGGGAAAAATAGGGTGATTTTCTTTTCCCTTTATGCTAAAGTTAATTCAGGTGCTATCTGGGACACGGTAGGCGGTTAGCCCCCGCAAGGGGGGTGATGCGTATGTCCACAGCGGAGACAATAGCCTTTATGGCTTTTATCCTGCAAGTTGTGTTTATTACATACATGATCACAAAAAAGAAATAACCGCCCTGTCCTCGAAAACAAGCGGTTATTCGTAACTGTCCATATTCGGGGCTAACCGTTTGCCGATAGCACCTCTTTGCATTTATATTAGCATTTAAAATATATTATGTCAAATTTTATAGACAACGCTTTTTTCCTATTTCCTTAGCAAGGTCTTCTTGCTACTGCATTGATGAATATACAAGGCATGGGCAGGTCAATATTTATAAGATATTCATGGAGAGCCACTGACGTATACAAAAAAAAATTAATGGCAAAAACAGAAAAACCACAACCGTTGAAAGCAGCCCCTCGGAAAGTGCGTCAGCACTCTGCCCGCGGTTCGAGCCTGCATCCGAATTGATCAAATCCTATACCAAAAAATACTGAATTATTATAGCAAAAAACTTTTTGGCAAAGGTTCTAATTGCAAAATTGAGCCTATTTCCATCAAAAAAATAGATAAGTGAGGACCTTGCAGCGTGCATTGGCTTGCAGAAACCTTTCCACAAGCATCGATCAATTCCCCTGAAAACCGCAGATTACTTTTTTCTTCGACTGCTGTATCTCCATACGGCGGTCGAATTTTGTTTATTTTTCGTTGATTAACTGACCATATAATAATATGAATAGTACAACCGGTAGCTTGAAAATCTAAAATTTTAAGGAGGATGATAGAATATGAAAACACATAAAAAGCGGCTTTTGTCGCTGCTACTGCTCGTCTGCATGATATGTACCATGCAAGCGGGTATGAGTTTTACGGCGTTTGCAGTTGGTGAAACTTTTACGCCAAGTGGAACAAGACAGGATATTTCACCCACAGTAACATTTGATAAGGACGGATTTGCGACTATTACAAACGTTCCAGTTATTCCAGATGGATATACATTGATGTATGTTGTGGATTTCGGAGACTGTGGAGACTTTACAAATATAGATGCTATGGGTGAAACATGCACGCCATTAAGTGACGACGACGACTATAGTTTGTGGTATATAGACGATGGCAATTATACGGCACGTGATATCTATTCCGAAGGCTCCAAAATAGACATTAGTAGTGGACATAAAAGTTTACTGCTGACTGTAGTACGCTATGAGGTCTATCCTGGCATCCCGGGCAATCAGTATTATATATACGGAGCATATCTTTGTGCAATCCCGCAGAAAATCACCTACAATCTGAACGGCGGAAATATTGGTGGCGATATCACCGCTAAAACGGAGTATTTGTTAAATGGCGATACATTGGCAACTACTTTTAATGCACCAACAAAAGATGGGTATTTATTTAAGGGCTGGTATACAGCAGGTACTGGCGGCAGCAAGGTGACATCTGCAACCACTTCATCAGCCACCTACTATGCACAGTGGGAAGATAAACTGCCGATAAACAATACAGCCGGTACCGCAACCGTTGCCTATGCCGGAACGGAGATCGATCTTACCGCCGTATCCGGATTGTTTACGGTGGATGCAGGCGCTGGCGCACAAACCTTTACGATAGAGGGCGGCACCGGAGCAGGAACCATTTCAGATAACCTCCTTACGGTCACCGAAGCCGGAACCATAGAAATTGGCCTTAGAACAGCGGAAACAGCTACGCATCAGGCCGGTGCAAAAATAACCGCCATGATTACTGTGAATAAGGGAGCTCAGAATGCCCCCACAGGGCTGGGAAAAACCGATGCAGGCAGCTATGGCGGAAGCGACGGTAAAATTACCGGACTGACACCAAACAGGCTCTACGAATATAAAAAAGACGGCGGTGCTTATACGGCAGTCACCGCAGACACTTCCGGTGAAATCACCGGGCTTTCGGCAGGCAGCTATGTGGTGCGCTTTGCCGGAAACGATCTGTATGATGCCGGCTCAGATTCGCCGGAGATTATAATTGGACAGGCGGCTCCGCCGAGCAGTGCCAAGGATGTGTCAGGCGCGACTTCTCCCGCAAATGCCACGATCAACGGCACAGCCATTACCGTCAGCGTTGCAAACAGTGTGACCAGCCAGCCTGTAAGCCTTACGGTGAGCGCAGACGCGACATGGAACCTGTACAGCGATGCCGCCTGCACACAGGAAAACGCCGCTAAAATCATGAGCCTGAGCGTGGGCGCAAATACCGCTTATGTAAAAGTGACCGCAGCGGATGGTACGACCCAGGTTTACCTGCTTACAATCACCCGTGCAAGCAGCAGCTCCAACAAGAGCTCCAGCGGCAGCGGCGGAAGCAAAATAATACCGTCCTCCTTGCCTGCCGCAACTGTTACCGGCACGGCGCAAAATAAGGCAACCATGGACGGTCAGGGCAATGCAAGCACCACTGTAACCGATAAAAATATTACCGATGCTATCGCCAACGCTAAGGCGGAGGCCGCCAAAAAGGGTGTGAGTGCCGGTGATATCACGGTGTCCATCAACATCTCAACGTCGAGTAATGATGCCAACATGATTACCGTCAATCTTCCCATGACCACACAGCAGCAGGTTATCAGTAACAAGCTTGCCGGGGTGGAACTGGCGATTGACCGCCCGGACATCGTTATAGGGCTGAACAATGCGGCGATTACCGAGATCAATCGGCAAGCCAATGCGGATGTGCAGCTGACTGCAACCAGAACAGACAGCACAAAGCTGAGTACGGCAGCAAAGAACGCCATCGGCAGCCGCCCGGCCTATGACTTCAAAGCAAGCTATCAGGGTGGCAAGGGCAGTGTAACAGACTTCGGCAAAGGGTCGGTTTATGTGAGCATTCCGTACACGCCTGCTAAAAATGAAAAGACAGGGTATCTGTATGCGGCTTATGTCGACAGCAACGGCAAGGTAATCCGTGTTCCCGGTTCTGCTTATAACGCCAATACAAAGAGTCTTCATTTTACAACCAACCATTTTTCCGTATACGGCATAGGCTATGCCGATCCGACCGCTCAGTTCACAGATGTCTCATCCCATTGGGCAAAGGACTCCATTGACTATGTAGTAGGGCGCGGACTTCTGAACGGAATTTCGGAAACGGCATTTTCCCCGAATACCGCCATGACACGTGGAATGCTCGTGACAGTTCTCGGCAGACTGGCCGATGCAGATACCAAGGCCTATACTGCAAACAGCTTTACCGATGTAAAGGCGGCTAGTGCGCTCCGTCCATATATCGAATGGGCGTACAAGAAAGGGATCATCCAAGGCATCGGCAGCCAGCAATTTGCTCCGGACCGTGCCGTCACCCGTGAAGAAATCGCGGTCATTCTTGTAAATTACACCAAGACAACTGGATATACCCTGCCCAAGATTCGAGAAGCGACAGCCTACGCAGATGCTGCCAGTATCAGCAGCACTTATAAGGCAGCGGTAAGCTCCCTGCAGCAGGCTGGAATTATGGTGGGCGGCGCCGACAACAAGTTCAACCCGAAATCCAGCGCTACACGCGGGGAGGTTTCCACCATGCTTCACAACTATATCAAGCTGACCGTCGGCCTATGAGGTCGATGAAAACGGCGTGAGGAAAGAAAATTAATATCTTCAGATGACAACACCCTGCAGACTTGAACAGAATCTGCAGGGTGTTTCTTGATAATCCGTGAAATTTTTCGCCGAATACAGTATTTTTACGATAAGATACTGTATTATAATAAGACAAGCTCCATTCGCACTGAGAATCAAAAGGATTAAATTGATTAATATAAGGATTTACAAGGTGAAATTTAGAAAGAGGTTATAAATATGAATGAATCAAAGATACCAGAAACGAATCGTCTTACAAAGTTTAAAGATTATCCCCTCAGTAATGAAATCAAAAGGGCACTGAGTGAGTTAGGTTTTAAACAGCCGCTGGAGGTCCAGGCGAAAACAATTCCGATGATTTTAGACGGTAAGGATTTAATCGTCAAGTCACAAACAGGCAGCGGCAAGACAGCGGCCTTTGCCATTCCAATCTGTGAAAAAATAGATGTAAAGCTTGAGAGCCCTCAGGTTTTGGTTCTGACACCGACACGAGAATTGACAGAACAAGTAAAAGATGATTTTGCAGATATCAGCAAATACAAAGAATTAAAATGCCTCGCTCTCTATGGAAAACAGCCTATGGCAGATCAAAGAAAAGAGTTAAAGAAAAACACACCCCATGTTATCGTGGCCACACCGGGCAGAATGATGGACCATATCCTGAATAAAAATGTAAAGCTTCAGAATATCAAGTATCTTGTGATCGATGAAGCGGATGAAATGTTAATTATGGGCTTCAAGGAGCAGATCGAAACAGTTATCAAGAGCCTGCCGAAAGACAGGGTGACGCTGCTATTCTCCGCTACAATGCCGGAAGAAGTAGTTTCCCTGAGCGAACAGTACATGATTCATCCTGAAAATATCGAAATTGAATCACAAGTATCGAACATTGATAAAATCCAGCAGATATACTATGCCGTGGATGGTCTCAAAAAAGTTGATTTCATGAAGAAAGTCATCGAGAGAGAGTCGCCTAGAAAAGCGATCATTTTCTGCAATACACAGGAACAGGTGGACAACCTGCTTGAAATCCTTAGAAAATGGAGCAACTCGGTCTGCGCAGTCCATGGGGGAATGGACCAGCAGCTGCGCAAAGAGAAGCTGACCCTCTTTAAACGGGGCGAATGCAGGATATTGATTGCCACAGACATGGCCGCGAGAGGTTTGCATGTGCAGGGCATTACTCATGTTATCAACTACGGAGTTCCGTTTGAACACGAACAATATGTGCACCGAATCGGCAGAACAGGTCGTGTCGATCAACATGGAATCGCCATTACAATGGTTATCCCCAGCGAAATGGATCGTTTTCGTGAGCTCGAAAAATTCCTGGGTTACAAAATACCGTGCAAGGGCGGCCATGTTAACAGAAAACCGAAGGCAGAGACGGGACGTCCTATCGGCAAGCAACGGTTTAAATTAGAAAATCGCAAAGGACAGAAGGCTTTGGTGCAGTTCAGTGCAGGCAGGAGCAACAGCACACTGAAGGCAAGCGATTTTGTGTCTGCGATTCGAAGCGTGGAAGGGATGACCAATGAAGATATCGGAAGAGTTGACATCAGAGATACCGTGACCAACGTCGAGATTTTTGACGGCAAAGAAAGAGCGGTCATCAACGCCTTTAAAACAAAGAAAGTAAAAGGAAAGCTCCTTCGGGTCAAGAAAGGTTAATGGAAATCAGATTCAAATGTTTAGAAATCGGTCATTTCTAAGTGATTTCATGTCCAGGTCTTTCATGGCGGAACGCAGCTTCAAGATGGCACTTGGAACCACCGATAATTCGTCAATTCCAATGTAAAAATAAAATGGAACCAACCGGATGTCTGCGGCAGATTCGCCGCAGACACCGACCCACTTTCCCTTCTTGTGTGCGTTATCTGTTGCAAATTTAAGTAAACGCAGAATCGCTAAGTGTCCGGGATCATACAGGGATTCTACTTTTGGATTCATTCGATCAGCTGCCAAGGTATATTGGGTCAGGTCATTTGTTCCAAAACTGAAGAACTCCACCTCGTCGGCCAGTAAATCGCTGATTAGCGCGGCAGCCGGTGTTTCTACCATTATGCCGAGCTCTATATCTTCGGCTACAGTAATCTTCTCGTGTATAAGCTGCGCCTTGGTCTCCGTAACAATTTGCTTAATTTTCTTAACTTCCTCAACACTGGTGATCATGGGAAACATCAGCGCCAATTTGCCATGCGCCGATGCACGCAGAAGGGCGCGCAGCTGAGTCGTGAAAACCTCCCGTTGAGAAAGGGAGATACGGATCGCGCGAAAGCCCATGGCCGGATTCTCTTCTGCATCAAAATTGAAATAAGGGACCTTTTTATCAGCGCCTAAATCCAGTGTGCGGATAATGACCCTTTTACCTTCCATTGCCTCCAGTACCTTTTTATAGGCTTCATATTGAACATCTTCGGAAGGGAACGTTTTGCTTTCCATATAAAGAAATTCACTTCGAAAAAGGCCGATTCCGCTGCCGTCGTTTTGTTTTACAAGCTCGCAGTCTTCAGGACATCCGATATTCCCGTTGATTTCAATTGTGATACAATCGGCGGTCTGATTCGGCTGGCCGATCAAAGCGGCCATGTCCTTTTCTTCCTGCTGCCGTAAACGAATTTGCTGTTGGTAAAAGGCCAGTGTGGCCTTATCCGGATCTATCCATAGAATGCCGTTATCACCATCCAGTACAGCCGTTTTATTATGGTAGTCAATTAAGCCGCTGCCCAGACCGACTACGCTTGGGATACCCAGCGTGCGGGAAAGAATCGCTACATGAGAAACCCTTGAACCTTTCTGTGTGGCAAAGCCTAGAATTTTTGATCTGTCAAGCTGAATCGTCTGACTGGGCATTAAATCATCTCCTGCAAAAATGATTTTATCCTGGATATCATTTAAGTTAAGATCTTTGACATTACAGAGGATACGTACAACGCGGGAAGAAATATCTTCTACATCAGAAGCGCGTTCCCGCATATAGTCGTCGCTCATCTCGGAAAAGATCCGGCTGAATTGTTCACCGGTTCTCTGTGCGGCCCATTGCGCGGTGCAGCCTTCCCTTTCGATTAAACTTTCCGCATATTCAATATAATCGAGATCCTCAAGCATCATGGCATGAACTTCAAAAATTTCCGCATGGGATTCCCCCGCTTCTTGAACAGCAGTCTTAAATAAATCACGCAAGGTCTGTATCGCTTCCCTGCGGGCAGAGTGAAACCTTTCCTTTTCCAGATCGGCGCTCAGGGGACTCGCTTTCTCAACTACGGGTTTTTGAGTGCCAAAAAACATAAATTTTCCGATCACAACGCCATCGCTGGCAGTAATACCGATGATTTTCTCCATTTGTGTTCCTTTCTTTAAAAATTATTTCGACAGAAGGCTTCCAATGCGGCGCAGGCTTCTTCTTCATCTTCCCCGTCAATCATAAAAGTAATGGACTCCCCTTGTTTTATTGCCAGCCCCATCAGGTTGAACAGACGAGAGCAATCTGCTTTTTTTTCATTCTTGGAAACATAGACCGAGCTTTTGTATTTAGCGGCTTCTTTCGCCAGGAAACCTGCAGGTCGTGCGTGCAGGCCCAATTCATCTATTACGGTATAACAAAATGACTTCATTTTTATAATTCTCCTTTGTGATCTTACAAGCTTTTACGGGACATAATTAGATATATCATCTGTGAAAAAAAGTGTCAACGCACAGAAAATGCGGCTATTAACTGTCAAACTGTTGTAAAGAGAGCTAAAGTTTTATCCCGATAAACGGAACATGTAAGCTCTGATATGTCATGTAACTAACCGTCATAGGTTGGTATAGACTTTTCTGAAAAGTAAAAATATAATTTCGATAGATAGAAGGGTGATGAAAATGAATATTGCCAGGCAGGAGGGTGTTATGCACAATAAAGCGATTTTAATAGTTCACTATCTTGCAAATGTGAACGATGAATATGTGACCTCTTTCCAATTGAGCAATTATTTAAACAGCAGTACGCGAACTGTCTTACGATATATCTCTGAGATTCAATCGGAAAGCCATGCGTATGGATTTGAAATTGTTTCCCGCAAGGGGCAGGGCTATCATTTAGAAATCATTGACCCGGAAGTGTTTCAAAACTATTTGTCAAAAAGCATGATGGAGCAAAAAAAAGATGGCTTGACGAAACTGGAATACCTTGTAGCGAGGCAGCTTTTGCTGTCAGGTACTGTTAAATTGGATGATTTGGCAATGCAGTTCAATTATAGCAGATCCAGTATGTCTCGAGTGACCACTGCGGTATCCTCCATTTTTGAAGGATATAATCTGAAGCTGGAAAGTAAGGCACACCAAGGCCTTTCGGTTCATGGAAGCGAGATTCTCCTTCGGCACTGTATCAGCAACTTGTTTTTTCATGACGTAACGATGCAGCAATCGGCATTGATGCTGGGGGTTGAAGATGTGGATCTGAGCAAAATGAAAGCCGCTGCATCCGGCGAAGCCGCATCCAGACATCTTTTCAGTTTTCCCGATGCGCCGGAACAGTTTCTTAAATATTTCCTGATAACAGTGAGCCGGGTACGAAGCAAAAATTATGTCAATTTTGAACATGTGGCGGAGGCGGGATGCGATATTGTTTCTGCTGAGAGTCTGGATTTTATCTCGGAACTGCTGCAGCTGGTTTTTCCGGAGTTTGAGAACAAACCACAAGCGCAGTGGGAAATATTATACCTTGCTCTTGCATGGGAACAGAATTTTAATGCCGTTAAGAAATTGCAGGATTACGGACCTGGCAGAGTGCGATATATCACGCGCATTGTCGACAAGGCCATGGAGAACATCAAAAACTATTACGGTGTAGATTTTTCAAAGAACACGCCGTTTATGGAAGAACTGGCGGAGCATATTTCGTCATGCTATGGGGATTACCTGCTTTCTATAGAAAGTGAATCTCTTTATCTTGACGAGGTTCGTGCGAAATATCCAACGGCCTACTATTATTCGGTGGAGGTGGCAGTCTGTATCAGTGAAAATACAAAGACAAAGATTCCGGATGATAAGCTGGCATTGATCACCTTGCATTTTGCTGCCGCCATAGAGGGGCAGACCCACAGTAGAAAAATTAAAGCAGCGATACTTTGCCAAACGAAATTTGGAACTGCCGCCCTGTTAGAAAGCCGCATAAAGAAACAGTATAACAACATTGATATCGTTGCCGTACATTCTTTGGATGAAGCGAAGAATATCAGATTATATGTTGATTTCTATATTTCCACCATCCCGATTGAAACCAAAAACCTTGGTGGAAAGCCGGTTTTTCAGCTTTCTCCTTTCTTGAATGAACAGGACTGCAAACTGTTGGACGATATCATTGCCAAACTGTCTAACACCGTTTCTACAAAAAGTATTTGTCTGCCGAACCATTTTTACATTTTGAATAAGCCTGCCAGGAAATCGCATCTGCTGAATTATCTATGCGATCGCCTGTTGCAGGAAGGACGTATTACAGAGAAAGAAAAAGCGGATATTTTTGCACGGGAAACGCTGATTTCCACCGAAATCGCGCCCCGAGTGGCAATGCCCCACTGCATTATACAAGGTTCCAGCTTTTTAGTCTTTGCAATACTGCCAAATCCTATCATATGGGATCAAAATAAAGTCAACTTGATTGTTTTGGGCTGTTTTCACCAAGGCGACACAGAAATAAAGCAGTTGCTGAAGCAGCTCTATAAAGTGGTTTCCGACAGAAAGCAGGTTGACAGGATGATCGGATGCAAATCTTATGAAGAATTTATTGAAGTTACGAATGATTTTATTGGAGAAGAATTATGCTAAAAAAAATTTTGACAGAAGACTTGGTAGCTCTGGACGTAACCGGACTAACAACGCCGGAAGACGTTATTCGTTACAGTGGACAACTGCTTGTGAAAGCGGGTAAAGTGCAGCCGTCCTACGTGGAGAAGATGCTGGATGCTTTTCACAGTCTGGGCCCATACATAGTGATGGGACCTGGGATAGCAATGCCGCATGCACACGCCGAAGGCGATGTCAGCTGTCCTGGCATCAGTTTTGTTCGCCTGAAAGAACCGGTGGTTTTTGGCCATCCTGAAAATGATCCCGTTGTTCTGGTGTTTGCTCTGGCTGGTAAGGCGCATGACGACCATATCGACATATTACAATCCTTGAGCGAGCTTTTAGGCGACGAAGAAAAGCAAAAAGCGCTTACCCTGGTAGCTGATTACCAGGAATTATGCAAACTATTTTAGAAAGGGGGAAACAATTATGCGTGTTGTAACAATATGCGGGATGGGTTTTGGAACAAGCTTGATGTTGCTGATGAGCATCCAGGAAATCGGCAGAAAACATGGAATCGACATTACCGGTGAAGCTGTTGATTTAGGATCGTACAAAGGAAAGCCTTGTGATCTGATAGCAGCCACATCTGAGATTGCTCGTCAGGTTGTGTCGGATAAGCCTGTTGTATTTATCGAAAACCTTCTGAATAAGAAAGAGATTGAAGAAAAAATATTACCTTTTTTAACAAAATGAAATGGAAAGTGAGAAAATGAAATGGTATCTTTTTTAGTTGAATTTCTGAGCAATCCTACAATTGTCATTGGTCTGGTGGCTTTGCTGGGCCTCGTCCTGATGAAAAACAAACCTACGGTAGTGATCACCGGCACGCTAAAAACCATATTTGGGTTTATGATTTTGGGTGCTGGCGCAAGTGTCATTGTCAACGCTTTAATTCCTTTCAGTCAAATGTTTGAAGCAGCCTTTGGTCTCACAGGTATCGTTCCTGAAGACAATGCTTTGGTTGCCGCAGTTCAGACCGTTTTAGGGTTTGAAACCCCGATGATCATGTTATTTTCATTTGTAATCAATATCATTCTTGCCCGTGTCACACCGTTTAAGTACATATTCCTTACAGGGCATATGATGTTCAGCTTTGCCGGAACGATGGCTATTGTTTTGGATCAGCTTGGCTGCCACGGCTGGACCGCCATTCTTATCGGTTCCGTGATTCAGGGCTTTTGTATGGTTCTCTTTCCTGCGATCAGCCAGCCCTATACGCGCAGAATTCTGGGCGACGATAGTGTTGCCTTTGGATTTTGGGGCTCCTCTTTGATTACTCTTTCCGGTTTTCTTGCCAAAATCTTAGCAAAGAAAAACCGTGATGAACAGGATAGCTGGGAGAATGTCAAAGTATCGGAGAAGCTTGGTTTCCTGAAAGACATGTCTGTTTTGATGGGTATTGTTATGGTGATTGTTTACCTCATTACCGCTATTGTTGCAGGCAAAGATGTCGTTACCGGATTATCAGGAGGAAGCAACTGGATCGCGTATGTTATCCTTCAGGCGTTTACCTTTGTTGCCGGCGTCCTGATCCTGTTACAGGGTGTTCGTATGTTCCTCGGGGAGATCGTTCCCGCGTTTAAGGGCATCAGTGAAAAACTGGTTCCCGGAGCGCGGCCTGCCTTGGATGTCCCTATTTTCTATGCTTTTGGTCCGGTAGCCACAACGATAGGCTTCCTATGCGCTGTAGTCGGAGGTTTGGTTGCAACATTCGTCACATCGCTTATGAATGTCGTTATCCTGCCGGGTGTAATCGGCTTGTTCTTTATGGGCGGCGCCGCCGGAGTTTTCGGCGATAAACTTGGCGGCAAACGCGGTGCGGTAATCGCCGGTCTGTTCCTTGGCTTTGCATTCACCATTATTCCGGCTATCTGCTATCCCTTGATTGATGTGACACGCTACGGCATTACCGGTTTATGGTTTGCCAGCACGGATGCCATCCTTGTAGGCGTTATCATGAAACTGGTCGGTATGGCGTTTGGCTTAGCAGTATAACAAAGGCTTATTTTTACGGATTGATATCGCATCACTTCAGGATGGGATATCAATCCGTAATATCATAATTCAGTAAAGAAAGGAAGACTTTAATATGAAATACGCAAGAACTGTTTTGGGCGATATTAAAGCAGAGGATATGGGGTTTACCTATCCCCACGAGCATCTGCATGCGGTTCCTCCCCCACAGCAAAAAGACCGTGACCTGGAATTGTCTGATTATGCTGCGAGTGTCGGGGAGTTATTAAATTTTAAATCAGTAGGCGGCTGTACGCTGGTAGAAGCTTCTACCTTAGACTATGGCCGCGACTTGAATATTCTAAAAAAGATGAGTCTGGAAAGCGGAGTGCATGTAATCGGCACCACCGGTTTTAACAAACATATTTATTATCCGGCCTGGGTAGAAGAAAAATCTACCGAAGAAATTGCCGATCTTCTTGCAAACGATGTGACGACAGGCGGGGACGGAGGCGATGTGAAAGCCGGTTTCATAAAAATCGGGACCTACTACAACATGGTTCATCCGTTAGAGAAAAAGACAGCCGTTGCGGCTGCCATCGCCCAGCAGAAATGCGGTGCGCCTATATGGGGACATACGGAAGCAGGGACTATGGGGATGGAAATATTGGATATTTTAGAAGAAGAGCGCGTAGACCTGACCACTGTTGCTCTTGGACATCTTGATCGCAATGCTGATGAATATTATCTGTTAAAGCTCGCAGAAAGAGGAATTTATATACAGTTTGACGGTCCCGGAAAAGTAAAGTATTATCCGGACAGCACGCGCGTTGCGCTAATCAAATCTCTTATTTCACATGGGCATATCGATCAGATGCTGATCAGCGGTGATATGGGCCGTGCTTCTTATTTGGAAGCTTACGGAGGAGGCCCCGGATTTCGTTTTATTAAGACAAAGTTTATTGCCCGTCTTCTTGATGAGGGTATCAGCGAGGCGGATGTTCATCGAATCTTTTATGATAATCCTCAAAGATGGCTTGCTGTTTTTTAACAATTGAAAGGAATGAGAGATAATTATGATTCCTAATGAAAAACTGGTGGCAATCATCCGCAACGTGGACCCGGAATACATTCTGGATATTGCAGCCGTGCTTAAAAATGCCGGGATAAAAGCCGTAGAAGTTTCTTTAAGCGAACCGGAGAGAGGG
>CAMJRV010000020.1 GCA_946408315.1 uncultured Bacillota bacterium
CTCAAGGATCCCGGCTATTTTGACACGTTCCGGATGGAATTGCTGCTGGACCGGCTCCATAACATGACGAACACCCTGGAAAAGGTGAACCATCTCAACCGGATAAAAGGTGTTCCCTTGACTCGGGACAATTCTATCGACCGGGTCCAGGAATCCCTGGACGCCGTCAAAGGACTGCTTTATGCGAACAAGTCCTCCAAAAAGATCGATACTCTTTCCAATACTCTGTCAAATGTAAAACAACTTGGTGATATGCAGGGGCTTATGACCAACATGGCACCAATTTTATCTATGCTTTCCAACAAAGATGATAAATAGTTACCAAAAATATAAAAAAGATATATGCAATTCCTCCCGATTAGGGTATAATAAGCTTAGTTAATTTTGTTATTCCTGCGACAATAACAGCAGGAGAAATCTACAAACAGCAGTTCAGTGGATTTCAATGCATAAGTCCGCCGGTAATTTGCTCCGACAGTGCGCAAATTCGGCGGATAAACTATGGGAGGGATTTAATATGGCATTGGTAACATCAAAGGAAATGTTTGCAAAGGCATTAAAGAGCGACTACGCGGTAGGTGCTTTCAATGTGAACAACATGGAAATTATCCAGGGTATTGTTGACGCTGCAACGGTGGAAAATGCACCGCTGATTCTTCAGGTATCCGCCGGTGCGAGAAAATACGCGAAGCCTACTTATCTCGTTAAGCTGGTGGAAGCCGCAATCGAGGATTCCGGCCTTGACATCGTTTTACATCTTGACCACGGCGAAGATTTCGAAATCTGTAAAAAGTGCGTGGACGACGGTTTTACTTCCGTTATGATCGACGGTTCCAAACATCCTTTTGAAGAAAATATCGCACTGACCAAGAAGGTCGTAGAATACGCTCATGCAAAAGGCGTCGTAGTAGAAGCCGAGTTGGGCAAACTGGCCGGCGTAGAAGACGACATCAAGGTAGACGCCCGTAACGCTACATTCACCGATCCGGAAGAGGCGGCTGAATTCGTTGAGAAAACGGGAGTAGACTCTCTGGCTATCGCCATCGGTACAAGCCACGGCGCATATAAGTTCAAAGGCGATCCTTATCTCGATTTTGAAAGACTTCAAAAGATCAGCAGCCTGATCCCCAACACTCCGCTCGTTCTGCACGGCGCATCCACCGTACTGCCCGAATTCGTAGAGCTCTGCAACAAATACGGCGGAAATATCCCCGGAGCTCAAGGCGTTCCGGAAGATATGATCAGAACGGCTGCCAAGTACGGCGTCTGTAAGGTAAATATCGATACGGACCTGAGACTTGCCATGACTGCGGAAATCAGAAAGATCTTCATGGAAAATCCCGCTGAGTTCGATCCGAGAAAGTACCTGGGCCCTGCAAGGGATGCGATCCAGAAAATGGTACAGCACAAGATCAAGAACGTCCTCGGTTCCAGCAACCAGAGGTAGGCCAGACTTGTTTCACGATTTTGATTCAGACTCAATTCATTATAAAAAGACAGAGCCTCAGGGCTCTGTTTTTATGTTCTGTAATAAATGCCGACGAAATTGTAAAAAAGCTCATTTGGCCGTCATGTACTGAATAAATCCGTCCGCCTGGTAGTCCCCCATCAGAAGGGCCGATCGAAGCATTCTGTCGAAGATATCCAGGTCCTTGTCAAAATCTCCCGACGCCAACGCCATCGCGTCCTGGATCAGCATTCCGACGTAGTTGTATAACAGGGTCTGCCATTGCTTCTCCTCCCAGAACGGGTTGATTTTCGCGTAGTGTGCCGCAATGTCCGCCGCATTCGCATAGAGCCGCTGGATGCTGTAATCCACCTCAGCCTGATCCCCTTTCGCCAGCGCGTTGGCCAGGGTTTGGATATAGATGGCATGCAGGGACAGCAGATGTAAAAACTCTTCGCTCAGCGGCGTCCCGAAAATGAGCTCCGCCTTTTGCTGAAAGGAATGAGGCAAATCATAAAGGCGGCTTGCAATGGTGTCCGCGTTGCCGTAATCGGAAAAAACCGCTTTGAAGTATTCCCGGGTCAAAAATGCCATCTGAGTCATGAGATGTCTGAAATTCTTTACCAGGTTGAGATATGCATAGTCCGAATAGGATAGTTCTTCTTTTCCGCTTATCATCATCTTGCCGCGCCTCCTCATTCTGCTTTAATGCATAATATGATTCACGGCCTGATTTTGCCATCGCGTTATACGGACTCCGCGCCCTTTTGAAGGGCGATGGTTCCGGTCCTCGCAACCTCAAGGATATTGTAATGAGAAAGCAGTTCGATTAGGAGGTCGACCTTTTCCGGCCTGTCGGAGAGCTCTACCGTAAGGGTCGTATGGGAGATATCAACGATTTCTCCCTGCATGATCTTCACGATATCGATGATCTCGCCCCGCTGGGTCGCCGACATCTTCACCTTCACCAGAACGAGCTCCCGTCGGGTAATCTCGTCCTGATTCAGCTTTCTCACCTTGATGACGTCGATCTGCTTGTTGAGCTGCTTGGTGACCTGCTCGGCAATATAATCATCCCCGTCTACCAGCAGCGTGATCCGGGAAATGTTCTTATCCTCTGTCGTACCTACGGCCAGGCTGTCGATATTGAAGCCTCTTCTGGCAAAAAGTCCCGAGATTCGGGACAGGACGCCGGCCTTATTTTCAACTAAAACTGAAATCGTATGTTTCATGGTATTACCTCTTCATGGCGACGACGCCGGTCTTGACCAGTTCGATGATCCCGTAGGGCTTGAATATCTCTATCATTTCGCTGATCCGCTCCTCCGTCTCCAGCGCCTCCAGAATCAGATAGTCCTTACTCATCTCGATGACTCTCGCGTTGCAGGCATTGGCAACGACGATGATGCCCACCCGGTCATTGACGTCCGCTTTTACCTTCATGAATAAAAGCACCTTGCTGATCATGCTTTCAGCCTGGATATCTTCGATGCTGATGATATCCTCCAGCTTTTCCAGTTGACTGATCACCTGGGCGATGACGATGTCGTCTCCCCGAACGACGATGGTCAGTCTGGAAAATCGTTCGTCCTCGGTAGAGCTTCCGATGAAGGAGTCGATATTATACCCCCGTCTCCGGAAAAGACCCGAAACCCTGCTCGTTACGCCGGGCTGGTTGTTTACCAGTGCAGTTAAGACATGCTTCATATATACACCCTCCATTCTACAGCGACGGTTCATTCTCATCGACGATGCATTCCAGCAGGTAAACACCCTTATGGTCCAGCATCTCCGCGATTGCTTCCTCAGCGTCATCCAGGCTGGCTATACTCCGCCCGGGGATGCCGTAAGCTCCCGCAATAGCGACCACATTGGGGCTTCCGGTGAGATCGACTGCCATTTCGTTATTCTTATAGGACTTTTTCTGGATTTCCTTTACCAGCCCTAATTTGTCGTTTTTCATGACCACGATTTTGATATCCACATCGTGCTGGCAGATGGTCGCAAGCTCCATCATCTGCATCTGGAACGAGCCGTCACCGCAGACGGCAACGACGGTTTTTTCGGGATCGGCAAGCTTTGCACCGATGGCCGCCGGAATGGAATAACCCATGGTGCCCATCCCGCCGGAAGTCAGGAAACGTCCCGTTTTCACTTCACAGTTGGCCGCCGACCAGATCTGATTCTGCCCCACGTCGGCGCAGTAAATATGGTCCTCCGGCAGCATACAGGAAAGCATGTTGACAAAAGCTTTGGGATTGATCCCGTGCTTTCTCGGCGCGTAGTCCAGCTTGAGCTTCTCCCGCTTCGCCTTCAGAAGGCCGACCCACTCGTCGGTCTTTGCGGCAGGCTCCGCTTCCATGATCTGCGTCAGGATTTCTTTCGCGTCGCCTACTACCGGTACAAAAGTGCTGAGATTCTTTCCGATTTCCGCCGGATCGATATCGATGTGGACGATCTTCGTGCTGGCGCTGACATTGGCAGGCAGCAGCACCGCCCGGTCGGAAACCCGCGCTCCGATGATGATCAGCAGGTCGGAGTCCGAGAGGGCCTGGTTGGCGACGGATTTTCCGTGCATTCCAAGCATGCCCATATACAAAGGATGGGCGGTCGGAACTGCTCCGATCCCCATCATCGTAGATATCACGGGTATATTGACGGTTTCGATGAACCGCTTCAGTTCCTCCTGCGCGTCTGCGGCAAAAATCCCGCCGCCTGCACATACCACAGGGCGTTCTGCACCGTTGATGGCCCGGATGACCCGCTTGATCTGGCCCGCATGTCCCCGGATGGTCGGCTTATAGCCCCGGAGATCCACCGGCCCGGCCGGTATAAAATCGAGCTTCTCCTGCTGGACGTTGACCGGAATATCGATCAGGACCGGCCCCGGCCTTCCCGTGGAAGCGATATGAAACGCTTCTTTGATGATTCGGGGAAGATCTTCCGCGTCCTTTACAAGATAGCTGTATTTTGTGAACGGCTCCGCCGCGCCGGTCATATCGGCTTCCTGAAACACGTCTCTTCCGAGAAGATCGCTGGAAACCTGGCCGGTGATCGCTACGAGGGGAACGCTGTCCATATAGGCGGTGGCAAGGGCCGTGATCAGATTGGTCGCACCCGGTCCGGAGGTCGTCATGCAGACTCCCGGTCTTTTCCTGATCCTGGCATAGCCGCTCGCTTCATGGCCGGCATGCTGCTCATGCCGGACCAGAATATGTCTGATGCTCGATTTGGAAAGTTTATCGAAAAGCGGAGCAATGGTTGCGCCGGGATATCCGAATATAATCTCCACCCCTTCGTTTTCCAAGCATCTTACAATAGCTTCTGCTCCTGTAATCATAATACTGTCTCCTATATTCTACGAGGGTTGAAACTGCCCCATTTCTTTATGGCCGGGGCTCAACTTCAACTGTCCATTCAAATTTATCTTCCAATTTACCGAGCTGGATGCCGGATAACATATCGTACAGCTTCTGGGAAAGCGTTCCGATCTTGCCGTCGTTGATCACGATCTCTCTGTCTTTCCAGCCAAGCTCGCCTACTGGAGAGATGACGGCCGCCGTACCGGAAGCGAACACTTCCGAAAGCTTGCCTTCATCATATGCTCGGAAGATTTCATCGATGGTGATCCTCCGCTCTGAAACCTTTACGCCCCAGTCCTTCAGCAGCTGAATGACGGAATCTCTCGTGATTCCCGGCAGGATCGTTCCTTCCAGAGGCGCGGTGATGACTTCGCCGTCGATGACGAAGAAGGCGTTGGAGGTTCCGATTTCCTCCACGTATTTCCGCTCTACCCCGTCAAGCCACAGGACCTGGGAATATCCTTTTTCATGGGCCTTTTCCTGAGACTTCATCGCTGCGACATAGTTTCCGCCGATCTTGCTGTAGCCGGTACCGCCCAGGGCGGCTCTGACATATTCGTCCTCTACAAAGATTCTGGTCGGCGTCATCCCGCCCTTATAATAGGCTCCGACGGGGCTGAGTATGACGATAAAGAGGTATTCATTCGAAGCGCGGACTCCCAAAAACGGCTCCGACGCAATAATAAACGGTCTGATATACAGGGACGTCCCTTCCTTTTCAGGCACCCAATCGGCGTCGATTCCGACCACGGCCTTGATGGCTTCCACAAAGAGCTCTTCATCCAGTTTGGGGATGCAGATTCTGTCGTTGGTCTTCGTCGTTCTCTTTGCGTTCATATCCGGCCGGAACAGGAGGATCTTGCCTTCCTTTGTCTTGTATGCCTTCAGGCCTTCAAACATCTCCTGTGCGTAATGGAATACGGCTGCCGCAGGGTCCAGGGAGAGGGGTGCGTAGGGAACGATTCTTCCGTCATGCCAGCCCTTGCCTTCCGTGTAGTTCATGATAAACATATGATCTGTAAAGACCGATCCGAACTCCAGTGTATCCGGGTCCGGCTTCTGCTTCGGATTCGATGTCCTCGTTACGTTAAATTCATACTTCATAAAATGATCACCAACCTTTTCTGTTTCCCGGACCCGAAGGACAGGCCCGCTTCCTTATTCCTGATATTCTTCAATTAATTTTTGTTTCAATTCCCAAAGTTCCTTCGACAGGTCCACATAATACTCATGAGGGTTTTCAAACCGAAGGATTTCTTCCCAAAGGGTTTCAATCTGAGCTTTGCAGTAATCCCGGATCTCATCGATGCCTGGAGACTGATAGACGCATTTCCCTTTATCAAAGATCGGAACCCGGAGGTTCTTTGCGTAGAAGTTTGAAATCTTCTTTCGCTTCCATGTGATCTGCGGGTCGAAAATTTCATATTCGCTGCCTTCCGGAATCTTTTCGTGATCCAGGGTGATGACGTCCGCTACCGCTTTATTCGTATCCTTGTCAAAGAGGCGGTAAACCGTCTTAAAACCCGGATTCGTTATCTTTTCAACGTTTTCACTGATCTTCATCTTTGGAATGAGCACGCCGTCTTTTTCCAGACCGGCAAGCTTGTACACGCCCCCGAAAACCGGCTCCGATTTTGACGTGATCAGCCTTTCCCCTACCCCGAAGGTATCGACACAGGCGCCCTGCCCGATGACGTCGCGGATGATATACTCATCCAGAGAATTGGACACCACGATGGTACATTCCTGCAGGCCCGCCTTGTTCAGCATGGCTCTGGCCCGCTTCGTCAGATAGGTGACGTCGCCGCTGTCGATACGGATTCCCATCTTTTTCGGTTTCAATTCCTGGAAGACCTTGATGGCCGCGGGAATGCCGGAGTTGATGACGTTATACGTGTCGACCAGCAATACGCAGTTTTCCGGGTAGATTTTCGCATAAGCTTTAAAGGCTTCATATTCGCTCGGGAACATCTGTACCCAGCTATGGGCCATCGTCCCAAGGGCGGGAATTTTAAAGTCCCTCTCCGCAAGGGCGCAGGCTGTTCCGATACAGCCTCCGATATATGCGGCTCTGGCGCCGTGCACAGCTCCGGAACCTCCGTGGGCTCTTCTCGTTCCGAATTCCATAACGCCGCGTCCCTGGGCTGCTCTCACGATACGGTTCGCTTTCGTTGCGATCAGGCTCTGATGGTTGATCGCAAGGAGCATGATTGTTTCTACAAATTGGGCCTGTATCACAGGCCCTCGTACCGTAACCAGCGGTTCTCCCGGGAAGACGGGCGTTCCTTCGGGAACGGCCCAAACGTCGCATTCAAATTTAAAACTTATGAGATATTCCAGGAAGCTTTCGCTGAAGATTCCCTTTCCTCTCAGGTAATCGATATCCCGTTCGTCGAATTCCAAATTGTCAAGATAACCGATCATCTGCTCCAGACCTGCCATGATGGCAAATCCGCCTTCGTCGGGTATCTTCCTGAAAAACAGGTCAAAATAAGCGATGTCGTCGGCCATTCCCGTTTCAAAGTACCCGTTGGCCATGGTCAGCTCATAGAAATCCGTTAGCAGGGTGGTGTTTATCTTGTCAATCATCAGACAATTCCTCCAGTCGTCCTTTTTCCTTTATTACTATGTATCCTGCAGCGATGACAACGGCTCCTCCAAGCATTTGAGCGAAAGAGATAGTCTCTTTCAAGAACAGCCAGCCGAAAAAGGTCGTCGTGATTGGCAGAAGATTGGAAAATATCGCAGTTACGGTGGGGCCTAACACATGCAGCGCCTTTACCTGAATGAGAAATCCAAGGCCGGTGCTCAAAATTCCCAGATACAGGATTCCTCCCACCACTCCCGGCGTGATGACCTGCGACGCCGGCAGATGGCCCAGGGCATAGGGCCCCACCATCAGGACCGTACAGGTCAATTGATTCAGCGTCAGCGTAGCGCTGCTGTATTTCTCATGCAGCGATGCGGTAAGGAAGTTGTACAGGTTCCAACTGACCACAGCGCCGAAAGCCAGTAAATATCCGATGAGTCTTCCCTGGAACAGGATTTTGTAATCAAAGCCGATGACCAATATGATCCCCAGGACGCTCAAGAGCATTCCGACTATCATCTTTCCCGTCGCCTTCTTTTTAAATACAACCTTATCAATAATGATCGATAAGCCCGGTACAAAAGCCAGCACGATGGTAACGAGGGCTACCGGGAGATAGTCCATTGCGGAATATTCCAGAAAAAAATACCCGACCTCACCGAAGAGGGCGCAGATCACAAACATCGGAATGTCCTTTTTCCGCATCAAGCCTCTTCCGTCCAGCTTCAATTTTACGCCCAGCACGAAGAGAAAGCCGATCGCGTACTTAAAGAATATGAGAGAAAGAGGTTCCATAACGGTCAGGGCCTGTTTTGCAAAAATATATTCCAGTCCCCAGGAAAAAACTAAAAAAATCATTAACAGGTACATTCTTTTCTTTTGTGAGTTCACACTATCACCGCCAAATCAACTTTGTACCTTTGCCCAAATCGTAAGTTCACCAATGTTTAATTAATATTGTATTGTATCACACTTTTTTCTTATCGTAAAATCTTTTTTAAAAATTCTCCCGTGTAAGAGGCCGGGAGCTCCGCAATCTCTTCCGGCGTTCCCTTCCCTATAATCCTGCCGCCCCGGTCTCCGCCGTCGGGTCCGAGATCGATGATGTGGTCGGCCGTCTTGATGACGTCGAGGTTGTGCTCGATGACGACCACGGTATTTCCTGCATCTACAAGGCGGTTCAATACCTGGATCAGCTTGTCTACGTCGGCAAAATGAAGCCCTGTGGTCGGTTCATCCAAAATGTACATGGTCTTGCCCGTGCTCCGCTTGGACAGCTCGGAAGCCAGCTTGATCCTCTGGGCTTCTCCTCCCGACAGCTGGGTTGAAGGCTGTCCCAGCTTGATGTAGCCCAGACCGACCTCTTCCAGGGTTTCCAGCTGCCGCTGGATGACCGGGATATTCCTGAAAAATTCCAATGCCTCGGAGACGTTCATATCCAGAACGTCGAAAATATTCTTTCCTTTATATTTTACCTCCAGCGTCTCTCTGTTATAACGCTTTCCCTTGCAGACCTCGCAGGGAACGTAGACGTCGGGCAGGAAGTGCATCTCAATTTTGATGATACCGTCGCCGCTGCACGCTTCGCACCGGCCGCCCCTGACGTTGAAGCTGAATCTTCCTTTATCATAGCCTCTTACCTTCGCTTCGGGAAGCTGGGAAAAGAGGTCCCGGATCGGCGTAAATACGCCGGTATAGGTGGCGGGGTTGGATCTCGGCGTCCTTCCGATAGGGGATTGGTCGATATCGATGATCTTGTCGATATGCTCGATGCCTTCGATCCCCTTACAGCTCCCCGCCTTCATTCTGGACCGGTTGATGGCGACGGCAAGGCTCTTGTAGAGGATCTCGTTGACGAGACTGCTCTTTCCCGAGCCGGAAACGCCCGTGACGCAGACGAACTGTCCCAGCGGAATGGTCACGTCAATATCCTGCAGGTTGTTTTCCGAAGCGCCGAGAATTTTGATAAATTTCCCGTTGCCCGGCCGCCTGATTTCAGGCACTTCTATCCTCTTCGCACCGGTGAGATACTGTCCTGTGATGGATTCTTCGCAGTCCTTGATCTCCTCCACCGTTCCCTGAGCAATGATCTCGCCGCCGTGAATCCCCGCTCCGGGGCCGATGTCGATGATGTGGTCGGCCGCATACATCGTGTCCTCGTCGTGTTCGACGATAATGAGGGTATTCCCAAGGTCGGTGAGATTTCTCAGGGTTTTCAGAAGCTTTTCGTTGTCCTTCTGGTGCAGCCCGATGCTGGGCTCGTCCAGAATATACAATACTCCCACCAGGCTTGAGCCGATCTGGGTCGCAAGCCGGATTCTCTGGGATTCTCCGCCGGACAGGGTTCCGGAAGCCCGGGACAGGGTGAGATAGTCAAGCCCTACATCGATGAGAAAGGTCAGCCTTGCTCTGATTTCCTTGACAATCTGATGAGCGATCATTTCGTCCTTCTGGCTCAGGTGAAAGTTGTTTACAAACTTCAGCGATTCCCGGATGGACATGTTGGAAAGCTCCGCGATATTCTTTCCCGAGACGGTGACGGCCAGCACTTCCGGCTTCAGCCGCTTTCCGCCGCACGCGTCGCAGGGAGTCAGGGTCATGTACTGCTCCATCTTTTCCTTAATATAGTCCGAGCTGGTCTCCTGGTATCTTCTTTCCAGATTTCGGATCACTCCCTCAAAGGAGTGGTTTCGATAAGACTGGGAGCCGTTGTGCTTGCTCTCGTAATAATACTGGATGCTCCGTCCCTTTGTGCCGTAAAGCAGCTCCTCCTTGAATTTTTTCGGCAGGTCCTTATACGGGGTGGACAGATCCACCTTGTGGTCCCTTGCCAGCGCCTCGATGAGCTGGCGATAAAAGGTGCCGTATTCCATGGAGGAAAAGACGTCCCCCAGGGCTCCATCCTCTATGCTCAGATTCTTTTCGGTGATGATGAGATCGGGATCGATTCTCTGAATGAAGCCCAGGCCGTTGCAGGACGGGCAGGCGCCGAAGGGGCTGTTGAAGGAAAACATTCTGGGTTCCAGCTCCTCGATGCTGATTCCGTGGTCCGGACAGGCCAGCTTCGTGCTGAAGAGCTGTTCCTCTCCTTCCGATGCCCCATCCTTTTGCAAAAGCGCGACTACCAGTCCTTCTCCATGGCTCAGCGCCAGCTCGATGGATTCCGCCAGCCGGCTCTCGCTGTCCGGCTTGATCACGATCCTGTCCACGACGATCTCAATCGTATGTTTAAACGTCTTCTCCAGCTTGACAGGCTCCTCGTTGAGGAGGACGATCTCACCGTCCACCCTGGCCCGGGTAAACCCTTCCTTCCTGATCCGTTCCAAAATCTTTTCGTGCTCGCCCTTCCGCTCTCTCACCACGGGCGCCAGGATCGTAGCTCTCGTCCCTTCCGGCTGTCCCATGAGGCTGTCTACGATCTGATCGACCGACTGGCTGGTGATTTCTTTTCCGCACACCGGGCAGTGAGGAATCCCGATCCTCGCATACATCAGTCTCAGATAGTCGTGGATTTCCGTCACCGTACCCACGGTGGAACGGGGGTTTTTGCTCGTCGTTTTCTGGTCGATGGAAATGGCGGGAGAGAGTCCTTCGATATACTCCACGTCGGGCTTTTCCATCTGCCCCAGAAACTGTCTCGCATAGGCGGACAGGCTTTCCACATACCTTCTCTGCCCCTCCGCATAAATGGTGTCGAAGGCCAGGGACGACTTCCCTGAGCCGGAAAGGCCGGTCAACACCACCATTTTATCTCTCGGTATCACAACATCTATGTTTTTTAAATTGTGCTCATTAGCACCTTTTACGAATATGTCCTTTGTCATCAAATCCTCCGAATAGTTAAACTCTTTTTGAAATTTCAAGCTGCCCTAGTCTGTAGCCCGGCGTTGCGCCGTGGGATTGCCGGAAGAAACCGTAAAACCGATCACCGCCTTGATGCGAAGCATCTCAAAGGCGGCGGTTTCAGAGGCAATTCCATGACGTGACGCCAGATTATAGTCGTAGCTTAAATTCAAAAATCCTGTCTCTCAATTCCGCCGCCCGCTCAAATTGCAGGTTTGCGGCGGCATCCTTCATTTCTTTTTCCATCTTCTTGACGTAGTCCGCCAGCTCCTTCTTGGTCAGCTCCAGAGGGCTTCTTCCCTCGTAATACTCGTCGCTTTCCTCCGCCACCCTGGTGGCTTCTATGACCGAGCGAACGGCCTTCTCTATGGTTTTCGGCGTAATGCCGTTGGCGTCGTTGTATTCCTTTTGTATCTTCCTCCTGCGCTCCGTTTCCGAAATCGCCTTTTCCATGGCTTCGCTGATCCCGTCGGCATACATGATTACCTTGCCGTGCACGTTTCGCGCCGCTCTGCCGATCGTCTGGATCAGGGACGTCTCGGTTCTCAGAAAGCCCTGCTTGTCCGCATCCAGAATCGCGACCAAGGAGACCTCCGGCAGGTCAAGCCCTTCCCTCAGCAGGTTGATTCCCACCAGTACGTCGAAGACGCCAAGGCGCAGGTCCCGCAGGATTTCCATCCGCTCCAGCGTGTCGATCTCCGAATGGAGATATCTCACTTTGATTCCGACGTTCTTGAGATAGTCGGTGAGGCTTTCGGACATCTTCTTGGTGAGCGTCGTAACCAGAACCTTCTCGCCTTGCCCGGTCACCTTGTTGATCTCTCCTATGAGATCATCGATCTGCCCTTCCGTATTTCTGACCTCGATTTCAGGATCGAGCAGGCCCGTCGGCCGGATGACCTGCTGGGCCACAACGCCGCTGCTGTGCTCCCGTTCATAAGCGGCCGGCGTAGCGCTGACATAGACGATCTGGTTCACCAGCTCTTCAAACTCCCTGAATTCCAGCGGACGGTTGTCCAGCGCGGAGGGCAGGCGGAAGCCGAACTCCACCAGCGAGGACTTTCGAGACCGGTCTCCGGCGTACATGGCC
Source organism: uncultured Bacillota bacterium (assembly GCA_946408315.1). Classification (GTDB taxonomy): domain Bacteria; phylum Bacillota; class Clostridia; order Peptostreptococcales; family Anaerovoracaceae; genus Anoxybacterium. Next base: position 12,333 of record CAMJRV010000020.1, read on the forward strand.
CGGAGCTGAGGAAGCATAACATGGGATTCATCGATGATGATAAGGAAGTCCTTCGGAAAGTAATCGATGAGCGTATAGGGCCGGTTGCCGGGAGGCAGACCGTTGATGTGTCTGGAATAATTTTCGATCCCCTTGCAGCTTCCCACCTCTCTCAGCATCTCCAGATCATACCGGGTACGCTGCTCGATGCGCTGGGCCTCGATGAGCTTTCCCCGGTCCTGGAACCACCGGATACGGTCTTCCAGCTCCGCTTCGATGGAGACGACGGCCCGTTCCATATTTTCTTTCGAGGTGACGTAGTGGGAGGCGGGGAAGATGGATACATGGTTTCGTATCCCGTTGATCTCGCCCGTTACCGGGTTGATCTCCTTGATGACCTCAATTTCGTCTCCAAAGAGCTCGATCCGGACGGCGTGGTCCGCTCCGGCGGGGAAGATATCGATGATATCGCCCCTCACCCGGAAGGAGCCCCGTTCAAATCCCAGGTCGTTCCGGTCGTACTGAATATCAATGAGCTTTCGCAGGATATCGTGACGGTTTTTCTCCATGCCCGGCCTGAGGGAAAGCACCTGGTTCTCATAGTCCACCGGACTTCCGAGACCGTAGATACAGGAAACGCTGGCGACGATGATGACGTCCCGGCGTTCCGCCAGCGCCGCAGTGGCGGAGTGGCGCAGCTTCTCGATTTCGTCGTTGATATCCGAATCCTTTTCAATATACGTATCCGTGGAAGGCACGTAGGCCTCCGGCTGGTAGTAGTCGTAATAGCTTACGAAGTATTCCACCGCGTTTTCCGGGAAAAATTCCTTGAACTCGCCGCAAAGCTGGGCGGCCAAGGTTTTATTGTGAGAAATGATGAGGGTCGGCCGCTGGACGCGCTCGATGACGTTGGCCATCGTAAAGGTCTTACCCGAACCTGTGACGCCGAGAAGGGTCTGGTACTTCTCTCCGTTCAGGAGCCCTTCCGTGAGCTGGTCCACTGCCTGAGGCTGATCTCCCATCATTTTATAGTCTGAAACAAGCTTGAATCGATCCATTTTTCATTACACTCCATTGACACAGGAGAGTGTCAATCCTGTGCCCATTGATTTTAAACCGTTGAAATCAGTATAGCATATACGGGCTTTCTTTACAATATACAAAAGAACATTTGTTCCTCTTTCCGGGATGGAAAATTATTGTTCACAGCCCCGCTGAGCTGTGGTATTTTCGAAAGGGAGACCTAAACCCTTGTACCGAGCTTAGGCGCACGCAGCATACAAGCGAGGGAGGCTCCCGTGAAAATACCATAGTTCGGCGGGGTTTAAACAAAAAAGAAGCCTGCACCCATTGAAAGGACAAATGGTCACAGACTTTTTTCAGCATACCCGTAATTTATTTCTCGTAGGCGACGAGAACGACATTTCTGTCATTCAGGGTTTTGAGTTTTGACTGAAGGGTGTTTATGCTTTCCACATCCATTTCAGACAGTTCCGCAACCTTCATTATTTTGTCATTCATTTCCCGACTCCTTTCAACAGTTTGAATCAATGATAAATTCAGTATTATATTGTTCCCAAAGATTCAGAAATTAAGTAGTTTCTGCAGGCTAAGAAAAATCTTGTTATTTTGCTCTGCTTGTATTATAATTTAATGATAATAACGGTACAGTTATTGCTTAGTCCAATCTGCATCCGTATCGAATGCTAATATTTTGCGTTACGCTTTTGTGATGCTGTGCTTTCAAAACAGTATCACTTTTTATTTAACTGAAAATTTCAACTTTAGAAGGGACCATTCGACGGGAGGTGTATCTCTTGAAAGAAACGAAGAGCTTAAAAAACAATAATTACAACGAGACGGTATTGGTTACCAATCCGCAGGAGATCGAGATGAACCACAAATTGGAAAAGAGTTTTTTGCAGACGATGTCTGATCATCTTGTCAACAACAACGCCATTGACGGGTCTCTATACGGTAAATACGATGTAAAACGCGGCCTTCGTGATGCAAACGGAGCCGGAGTCGTCGTCGGACTGACCAAGATCGGGGACGTCCAGGGTTATGATGTAAATGAAAAGAATGAAAAAGTCGCAATCGACGGCAAGCTTTTCTATCGCGGAATCGATGTGGAAGACATCGTAAACGACTGCATCGCTGGAAACCGCTTCGGTTATGAGGAAACCAGCTACCTGCTCCTCTTCGGCGACCTTCCCAATAA
>CAMJRV010000021.1 GCA_946408315.1 uncultured Bacillota bacterium
CTTCTCAGCTTCGCCGCAATTTCGGGAGCCACCGGATCCGTTTTCTGGCTGTTGAAGATGTCGAGCGCTTTTTCTCTTGCCCGGTCATATGTGCCCACTGACCCCGCACGTACCCACGCGTCGTTCATTCTTCTTTCAAAGAGGGAGGTTCTTGTAAGTTCATCGCGCATATGCTGTCTGGTATGCTTCTGTCCGAGGAAGTTTCCGACAGGTCCTACTGCCTTTGTCACTTCAACGGCTAAAGTATCCGCATTTACTGCCATTCCCTTCAATATCCTTCTCACCATGCGAACGATCTCACTATCGATCACAAGCTGCTCGTAGCACATTGCGATCCCGCTGTCTATCATGCCCATTCCGTAGAGCAGGCTCGCTCCCGCAAGGGCGGGAAGCATAGCGGTCATTGTTTTTTCGTGGCCGAGCTGCACGTCGCTTAATTTACTGTCCCCCTAAGTTCCGGCCGCATCTGCCGGAATACCATAGAATCTGCCCATTTCGGCAACGGCGGCGCCGATCATTGCACATTCTGGAGAACCGACCGGAGTGGTCGCCCACTGCATATCCATGATCGTAGTTGAGCTGCCGTAAATCATCCGGTTTCCTTTGTTGATCAACTGGGCAAGCACCATTCCGGCGAGGAATTCTGCGTTGGTAATGACAAGAGTTCCCGGAATCGTTACCGGAGTGGTACCTCCGCAAAGTCCCATGGAAAGGATATCCAAGGGAAGTCCTGCTTTCGCACTTTCTATAATAATTTCACCTACATGCTCTGTGATTTCCAAAGGGCTGTTCGGGCATAGCACCATTGTGGTAATCGGCCTTTCTTTTAATTTATCTTTTCCGCCGACCATTGCAGCCGCCATTTCGATCCATCTTCTTGTATTCTTGCCGCAGTTGTTGTGATGGATAAAATGCTTCGAGGTGTTCAGCAACGCAGCTTCCCCTTCATGTAAATCCTTTAAGAAAGGGGTTACGTCGGAAGCGGTTACGGGAACATGGAATATATCAATCTCATCCAGACCATTGATAAATCTTGCCAGGTCCGCGATATCCTGTTTGGAGGAAGATCTTCGTTCCCCTGTCACGATGTCTTTTACTTCCACACCGGTACCAAAATTCATATACTTGGGGCGGCCGTCGCCCATAACAACATTGTGCTTCGGATCTCTTGCGTACAGCTCAAAACTGGAGGGACACGACTCAATACAGTCGATTACCAGATTCCTTGGGAATTTCACAATTCCTGTCTCGCTGTCACATTGACAGCCGGCGGAGGCGTATATTTCATGAGCTTCCTTTCCGGGCACCTTGACGCCGACGGTTTCCAGAATATTAAGGGTAGCTTCATGAATCATCTCCGCATCAGATTTGGTTATCATATGGAACCCAAGAATCTGATCTTGATAAGAATCCATCTTGCTCATCTTTTTGCCTTTTCCCTTTCTTACCCCCTTGTCAAAGGAGGGTAACACCTTTATAGTAAATTCTTTTGCTTCTTAATTCCAGCATTTATATTCAGAGACCCTGCTGCCTTTCATAGCCAGCAATGATCCTCGCGATCTCCTCCTCCGCACCGTCCGGAAGCGGTGTGACCTTATGGTTTTCCAGGATGTACATCGCTTTTTCATAGGCAACCTGGGCGGCGTCTTTGCTGCCGGCGGCTGCCCACGTCGATCTTGTGTCTCTGCTGAAAACGTCCACCTGGGATTGAAGCCTCATATTGTCGTAAGTATGTTTTTGATTCAGAAATTCCCCGCCAGGACCGACTTGATGGATCACGTCAAGAGCCAGAGTTTCTTCCGTGACTTGGATTCCCCCGAGGACCTTCCTGATATATTTCATTCCTTCACAGTCAAGAATCAGTTTTGCATAATCTACGGTTAGCGCGGCCTCCAAAGCTCCTGCGCCGTATACGATATTTGCTCCGGATAATGCTCCGGTCATCGCATTGATTCCGAACTCGTACCCCGCCTGTGCATCCGGAATTTTGCTGTCCGAGAGCCCTGCTCCGATCCAGCTCGGCAAATTATAAAACTGGGCCATTTTTACCGTCGCTGCGCTGATCATGCCTTGCTCCGGCGAACCTGTGGCTGATATCATATGCTTCAGGTCCATGATGGTGCTCATGGAGCAGTACGTGCATCTGGCCCCCTTTTGAACCATCTGAGCCAACAGGATGGAGACCAGCACCTCAGCGTTGTGGCTTAAAACCGTCCCGGCAAGCGTCACAGTGGAGGTAGCTCCCGCAAGTGACATGGGAATGATCGCGATTCCCGCTCCTCCCAAAGCTGCTTCAATGATCTGCTCGGCACACTCTTTTCCGAGCCTCAGCGGGCTGGTCGGGCATACAAAAATATTTAAAAAGGGCCTCTCTCTGAATGCTTCTTCTCCGCCGGCCGCAGCATAAGCCATTTCGATCATCTTTTTACAGTTGGCTCCGTTGACGGCGCCAATAAAAATAGCTTTTGATGTATTTTTCATCATCGCTTCCAGGTTGTGCAGCGGCTGTACCCCGCTGGGATAGTCAAGAGCTCCGCACGCCCGTTCCACAACAGCGATTTCATCCATGTAGTCGCAAACCTTTGTAATTCCTGCCAGATCCTCTTTACAGCAATCTCTTATTTCTCTGGTGGCCAAATCTATAATTTTCACACATTCTCCGAATGTGCTGAAACCGACATTATTTTTAAACGCAGCAAAATCCTTGTCAGGCGTCCTTCCATAAAAGACAAGGGGTCTTGGCGCCCATTCCAGGCATTCCGTAACGATATGGGAAGGAAACTTGGCGATGGCATATCCGTCAAAGTAGGATACAGAAACGCCGTTTTTTTCAAAGATTGCCGCAGCTTCCAGACTGTCAACTCTGACCCCCGTATGCCGCAGAAGCTCCAGAGTTGCCTCGTGGATCATTGTCACCTGTTCCGAATTGATGATATCCGCAGAAAAAGCAATATGCTTTGATCTGCCGGCTTTTTCAAGAACTTCGTTTTTTAAGTGATTTTTCATTTCTTTCCTCCCGGCCGATTTTTAAATCATGGGGAATCCGCTGCAAGACAGATTCCCCACAAGAATAAGGTCAATTTAGATTAATCCGTTGTATGGAAGCGCCCAACCAAATAATAAGAACAGGGTTACGGCAACTCCGAACATGATCAAGATCTTTCCGTAATTTTTGTCTACCCTATAGTCTGCAGTCATCTGCTCTGAAGCAGGCAGAATATGAAGATTGACACGATAATCGATTTCCTCCCGCGTTAAAGAAGAAGTCTTTGATCCAATAATAGCAAAGATAATGCTCAGATACAATCCGATGAAGAAAGGATCCAGCCAGTTCATCAGCGATACTCCGCCAAAAACAGCGGCTGACTTTGCAACAAGGAATCCGATTAAGCCGGCCAGCATGGACCATCTGGAACCCCGGGCGGTAAGCTTCTTGCTCCATATGCTTCCAAAGGCGGATACACACCAGGAACATGCGATCAGCGTACTTGCGAACCAGGTGATTACCCGAATGCCGCCTAAATTTGCTAAGGCTGCCACTAATGCTACGACTGCTACCACAAGCATTACGGAACGGCTTACGAAAAGCTTCTGTTTGTCATCTTTAAACTTGTAATTGAAGATATCGCTGGTAACACTGAACCCAACAACGGAAAGAAAAGTAACGGCGGAAGAAAGTCCGGCGGCCATGATCCCGGTCAATACCAACATACCGACAAACTTTGGAACTACATTGTATGATGCCCAGATCAGAACTCTCTGTGGATCCGCCATGTCCGGATTCAAATTGATTACTGCGATCGCCATCAGATAAGTTAAACCGGTAAATACGGTGGTCAAGATACATGCGATCGATGCCGAACGCAACCCGACATGTTCATTCTTGGCCATCATAATACGGCCTGCCTGCCATGGGCTTATACCAACAGTAATGAGCCATACGATTCCAAAGGCAACGGCATACATAACCGTGTTAAATATGCTGGTTCCTTCGCCATATGTACCTGCCGGGCTTCCATGATAATCTAACAGTCCAGCGGGTGTGTTCGGATTATTCATAAGATTTGTCATAAGTTCCCCCAGGCCGCCTTGTGCATGGAAGATATAGGGAGCCGCTATCAAAGAAGCGCCGACAAAGATCAGGAACATTGCTGTTTCAGTAAGAATTGCACCCTTTGATCCCGAATAGAACGTAAATGCCGTAAAAAAGAGCCATGCCAGGAATAAGCACGTTCCCCTTGATAATCCGGTGAGTTCCTGAAGCAGTATCCCGGTTCCGGTCATCACAGCCAGCAAATAGGCGGTTAATGCCAATACGAGTATAACAGCCGACAGACGTCTGTTTTTCATGCTGTTAAATCGAGTTCCGAAATATTCCGGCATTGTATTGCAGCAGGATCTCCTTAAGTATCTTGAAAAGAACAGAACGCCGATTACATAACCACTGCCGCATAATGCATTCAGAAGAACTGCAGATGTGATATTTCCGCTATAGCACCATCCTGTATCGCCCATGAACGCATTTGTGCTTAGCATTGATGCAAATAACGTACCCGCAATCAGAAAAGTCGGCGCATTTCTGCCCGCCACATAATAATCATCCGTATTTTTAACCTTTCTTCCAGCATAAAAACCAAGAAATAAATATAATGCAAAGCTAGCTAAGACACCCCAAAAAAATATATCCATTTTCATGATTTAGTGTCCTCCTTCCATAATGTTCTGTTTATCATTTCGTTTGGTCTTCTTTTCTTCTCTGGACAGCCACCAAATCACCAAAACTCCAACAAGACACATCCAACCGCCAATAAAAATCGAAAATATGATTTCTCCCATCGTTATATACCTCCTATAAGATAGTGGGACGACAACAGTTTTCAGTTTATACTGTTATAAAATTTTGTACTATAGAGATTTTCCGATCTGTTTCATGAATAATTCGACACTCGGTATTTTGATATCCAATAACTCTGCGATCTTGATCTTGGCTGCCATACCATTGCTTGCGTGCGGTCTTAATACGACTGTGCCGATATCCAGAGATTCCCTGATCTCTTTCATTCTGGCACTGTCGGACAGATCAAATACAGAACAGCCGAGTTTATCCGCCACATATTCCTTAGCGGCATCGATCTTCATACCTTTCATGACCATACGCGCTACCAGATCTCCAGCGGTGCGTATTCCACCCATTCCAGCGGCCATTTCATGCATGAAAGCCATGCCGAAAGTATCTCCGTGGCCAACCTACAATCCGTCGGCTTTGCCTATTTCGAGCATAGCCTTAGAGGTTCTTGAGGTGCAATCGGTCGGAGATGTATTTGTGAGCGGAATTCCACCCACTCCCATGCCCACGTTGGGCAGAACTGGAATGGTAGCGACCCTTGTCGCCTCCTGGACATAGGTAAGGGAACGTGATAGATTCCAGGCAAAAGATCTGCTGCTGTTTGTATTGATTACCGGCCCGTAGCTGTGTGCTCCTGCCGCCGCTACCGATTTTACTTGTTTCGCCGGATACTGGCCAGCAAGCTTTTCGCCTTCAAACTTCAGGCGTCCATGCATTCCCAAGGTGAACTCGTTTGCCATGCCGATCGTAATGCTCAGGTCAGGATATTTCTGTGATAAAATCTTTGATGCCTGCAATGCCGCCAGCATATCTGCATCCCCACTGGCACCTGCCGTGTCGAACTGGATTCCGCAGGCTCCTGCTTCCGCCATGATAGAGCAGATATAGACCATATCGTTTGTGCAAAGCGCTGCCGCCTTTTCCTGTGCCTCCATGGCCTCAAGAACCTTGCCCTGGGGCAGCAGTTCAGACCAGTTATCCACGGGACCGTCAGGCTTTGTATATAAACCCATGTTCGGCATCGCTCCGTAGAAGATCGGCATAATGCAGTTCATCTGGGCTCGCTCGATTGCCATCGCTTCCTCGGATACGATGTTCTTGATCTGCTTGTAACTGTAATCTGTATTGCAGATTTCCATTGTATCAGAGCATAAAACTCTCTCGTGGATCAAAAGGGCTGTTGAACTGTCGATGGGAATTCCCGATCTCACAGCCATTTTCAATGTGCCCGCATCATATGTAGTGATTCCCTCATGACCTCTTTCCACGCTGACATTCTTTTCAGGCATCGTCAATATCTCCACCAGGTAGTCGAGATCACCGCTTGACATAGGCTGTGATTTTCCTTTCGTCACCGCATCCTCCATGCCGGCCAGTACTTCTTCGCGGATCTGCTCTTTTGACATCCACACGCCTTCTCCGTCACCCATTCTAGTAAAATATTTATCGTTCAAAAATTTCACACTCCTCTCTTTTGGTATCATTTACATCTTATCATCAATGAATTTTTTTGCTCTGGCACAGCATTCCGAAGCATCTTCCGTATAGGCATCGGCTCCAATCTTATCCGCCCATCTCTGCGTAATCGGAGCCCCTCCTACCATTGTTTTAAACCGGTCTCGAAGGCCTCTTTCTTTCAGTTTTTCTTCCAGCTCCTGCTGAACTACCATCGTTGTCGTGAGAAGTGCGCTGGTTCCGATGATGTCGACGCCATATTCGATAGCCTTTTCTATGATCGTGTCCGCTTTCACTTCCCGGCCCAGATCGAAAACCTCAAACCCCGATGTTTTCAATAACGAGCAACAGATCCCTTTCCCGATGTCATGCACGTCGCCTTCAACGGTTGCCATTATGATTTTCCCTTTTTGTTCAATTTGTTTTCCACTGGCAACCATTTCGGCTTCCACTCTGGTCGTTACAACTTTCATTACCTCCGTAGCAAAAATCAATTCAGGAAGAAACAATTCTCCTCTTCCAAATTGTTCGCCAAGTTCGTTAATTCCTGCGCTGAACCCCTCATTCAGCAGCTCAACCGAATCCAGTCCGATTCCAGCCGCTTTATCCATCGCATCCATGGCCATCTCCTGGTCGGCTTCTACAATTGAATCAAACGCCATTTTGATAATTTCCTGTCTGTCCATTACTAACTTCCTTTCTACTAAATCCCTGAAACTTCGATACGGAAAGAAACCAAGTACGCTTCCTCCTCGGATCAATCTTTTTAGTACAATATCTAATTTAGCAATAAACATGCCATCCATGAAAAAACATTTCAATATTTGCGTAACTCTCTTTCATACCAACGTTGGAACGCGATTTCCACATGTCGGTATTTTTCCAAATTTTCAGTCAATAAAAGAAAAACAATGAAAATATTCATCGTTACTGATGAATATTTTCATTGTCCATAAAGTGTTATCAATCTGATTTATTTCATACAATTATGCTTATGTAACAATTTGACGACGGTAGATTGATCTACTTGGAGCACTTCCGCCACTTTGTAAGTGGAATGGTACATCTCATAAGCCTTGCTTACAAGTTGTTTTTCCAGATCCCACTTTGCTTCTTTCAAAGGCCGGATACTGATATTCGTAACGGCTGGCACATTTGAATTCCCTCTATGCTCGGATATCACGCTTTTCAGATTCTCTTTACGGATCACATCCTCTTCTGACATGACGAACAGTCTTTCAATGACATTCTCCAGTTCCCTCACATTTCCCGGCCACTCAAATCGGGTCAGAATATCAAGAAGTCCGTTTTCAATTTTCTTATTGCACCGGTATTTTGAATTGTTACGAGACACAAAGTATTTTGTAAGAACATCGATATCCTCCCGGCGATCTTTCAGGGGCGGGATATTAATCGGAATTACATTCAGCCTATAATAGAGATCCTTTCGGAACTTACCCTCTTCGCACATTCGCTTTAAGTCCCGATTAGTTGCCGCCACAACTCTTGCATTGACCTTGCGGCGCTCCGTTCCGCCAACCCTGGTAAAGGACCCATCTTGGAGAAAATCGAGCAATTTGACCTGTAAAGTCAGTGGAAGCTCGCCGATTTCATCCAGAAACAGTGTTCCCATATGCGCCATTTCCACCTTTCCTTTTTTTCCTGCGGCATTGGCCCCGGTAAACGCTCCCTTTTCATATCCGAACAGTTCGGATTCAATCAGCTGTTCCGGTATGGTCCCACAGTTTATTTTTATGTATGGTTCACTGTTGCGATTGCTGAATTTATGCAACGACCTGGCCACGACTTCTTTTCCAACGCCCGTTTCTCCCTGTATCAATACGGAAACCTCCAGCGGCGCCACTCTCGTAATCGTATTTTTCAGCTCCTCCATGACAGGATCGCTGGAAATGAACCCTTCCGCCTCGAACATGGACTCTCTTAAATTATGAATTTCCGCTTTATTTTTTTCGATCTCTGCCGCCTGCTTTTCCACCGTATGCAGGAGCTCGTTCACCGAATCCACATCTTTTGATGTGCTGATGATCATAGCGATTTCATCCTGCTCCTTGTTGAAAATCGGCACCCCCGTTGCCAGAACAGTTCTGCCGTCCTTCAATTTTTGCAACACATTGACGGTTTTTCTCTGCCGCACCACCTCCATCGTGCTACTGACCGAAAAGTATCCTTCCCGTTCAAGGTCTTCCGCACTGCGCCCGATGATCTGGTCCACAGGCAATCCGATGGTTTTGACGGAAGCAGGGTTTACAAATAAAATTTTCCCGACTCCGTCTGCAACAAATATTTCCTCACCAAGATATTCGACCATCACTTTATAAAACTCACCTTCATATCCGGCGGATACGATTTTTTTCAAATAGCTCTGATTTGAAACAGGCACTTCCAAAACCTCCCTTTCCGAATAACTCCGTTGTGCTGTGAACATCTTAATAGTAATCCTAAATATTTATTGTGGCAATGAAAATTTTCATCTAATTTCCTTCACCTTTGCCTTCGAGACGCCTTCCAGCCCGGAAAGCTCTGCGGTAAAGCCGCTTTTATCTATCTTTTTGCCCGACTTGTTGAACCTCAGCTTCGCAGTCAGGTGATAGACAACCTTCTCTTCGCCAAGCTCCTCGGAAATGTCCACGTCCTCCAGAGAAATATCGTAATTTTGGGCGATCTTCTTGACGCGGATCAAGGTGGACGACAAGTCCGCGCAGTCCAGCTCCACCCGGAGTCCCTTATATTTCACCTTTCGGAATCTCTTCTCCAGATATTCAAAGATCGTCAGTGTGAGGATGATCGCCACGGCGCCTGCCACGGCGGCCTCGTAAAATCCTCCTCCTGCGGCGAGGCCCAGACAGGCCACGGCCCACAGGCTTGCCGCGGTAGTCAGGCCCTTGACGGTCAGGCCTTCCCGCATGATCGTTCCCGCTCCCAGGAAGCCGATTCCCGAAATGACCTGGGCTCCCAGACGCGTCGGGTCCATCGTCGTGATCCCGGCATATTTATTCAGGGACAGCTCCCCCATGAGCATCACGGCGGCGGCGCCAATCGCTACGAGCATATGGGTTCTCAGGCCTGCGGGCCTGTTGTTTGTCTCTCGTTCCCAGCCGATGATGCCTCCGATGGCCATGGCCAGCAAAATTCTCAAACAGATCTCAAGGATCGTCATTCCAATCTCCCTTTCCAATCGTCTTCTTAACCGTCCCCTTAACGGAGGAAAGGGCGGATTGCTCCGCCCTGAAAAAGATAAACCGCACGTCTCGGAGGTCTATGAAATTATTCCTTTAACGAACCTGCGTTATCGATCTTCGTCTTGAATTCTTCGACGAGTCGTTCTCTGTTCTCTCCGCTCCAAACAGCGTCATAGGCGATTACGTTGATATCGCTGATCTTTTCCAATCCGTCGGATACCTTGGCGTTGACATTGATAGGAAGCCGGTTGCTCTTTGATTCGATGAAGCATTCCTGCCCTCTTTGCGACAGGGTCCAGTCGATAAAGAGCTTCGCATTATCCTGCTCTTCCGCCTTGCCGTTCTTGATGAGAGCGACGGCGCCGACTTCATAGCCCGTTCCGTCTTCCGGGAAGGTGACTTCAATCGGATATCCCTCGTTTGCAGGCTTCAGTCCGTCATGGGCGAAAGTAAGCGCGATGGCGGCTTCTCCCAGCGCCACTTCCATCGGAGGCGCAGCGCCGGCCTTGGTGTACTGGCGGACATTCTTATTCAGCTTCGCCATATAGTCCCACGCCTTGTCTTCTCCCATCATCTGGACGATGGTAGCCAAAATGCTGTAGGAGGTGCCGGAGGTGGATGGATGAGCCATTGAGACCTGACCTTTGAACTCAGGCTTCAACAGATCTTCCCAGGTCTTGGGATATTCAAGATTGTTCTTCTCGAACCAATCCTTGTTGCATGCAAAGGCAAGGGCTCCTACATAGAAGGGCGACCAGGCTCCGTCAGGATCCTTGTACTCATCAGGGACATTGGCGAGCTCAGGCGAAGTGTAGGGCTCCAGAAGTCCATCGGCTGCCGCCGCGATGTAGGTATCGGTCGATCCGCCGTACATTAAGGAAGCATTGGGGTTAGCCCCTTCCGCCTTTACTCTCGTGAGCATTTCTCCGGCAGACAGTCTGACATAGTTTACCTTGATGCCGGTATCCTGCTGAAATGCGTTGAAATAGAAGGGAAGCTCGGTTTCGGGCAGAGCGCTGTAAACGGTAAGCTCCTTATATGCCGGTTCCGGCTTGTCTCCGCCGCCGCCTCCGTTTTCCGAACCCGAACCGGAAGAACCGCATCCGGAAAGAGCGGCCATCACCATCATGAGGGCCAAAAGCAGAGCGCACATTCTCATACGTTTTGTAAACATTTCAATCCTCCTCTTGTTTTTGCTTGATAATAACGGGATGTTTCATAAAAGGTTCTATATCAAGAAGCCGCCGAACAGATCAGTATTCGGGATACCGCTCCTGAATATATTCTTCCACATCGCTCCGGCTTCCCTTGAAGGGGCCGAAGGTTTCCATCTTTAAGGATACGAGAGCCGACGCATACAGTAAGGCGTCCGGTATGTTCTTGTCAATGCGTTCCGTTATGTAGCTGCCAAAGGTACTGTCTCCCCGTCCGGTACGTCCGCTGAGATTCCTTGCCCGAAGGGGGCAGGTATAGAAGGTCTCTCCGTCGTAAACCAGCACCTCGGTGTGATGAGTGATCATGATTTCCTTTGCGCCCCAGTCGAAGAGCAGCTTCGCAGCTTCCCTCCTGTCGGCGCAGCCCGTCATGATTTCGGCCTCCGCAGCGTCGGTCTTCAGATAGGTGATGTAGGGAAGGTACTCCTTCTTCTCCTCCCAATCGCGGAAAACCAGCGCGCCGTCCTCGGCGCGGCGCAGAAAGCCCTGCATGTCGCAGGCAACCTTACCCTTCTTCGCGAGGAAGGGAAACAGCTCATAATCGTAATCTCCGTAAATCAATCCGGCCATCTGGTAGATTTCCGACTCCGCCTCGGGAATGTCTTCAACCAGGAAAGGGTCCATGACCCCGCGTACCGTGGCCGTCCTTCGCTCCCGGTCCGGGGTGTGATAGACGTTGTGGATGGAAGTGGTGGCCTTCGACGGCAATACGGTCAGATCTCTGATATACAGGGCGTCCAGGACGTACTGATCCTCGGGCGCCATCTTCGTTACAGCCCCGAGCCTCCGGCCTCCGGCCAGCTCGGCGTATGCGCTGTAGATCAAAGCGCCTCCGATAAATTTCTTTACCACTCCGTCAAAAGCCTCGTCATAATCGAGAGAAACGGGCCCGATTAAATAGCAATCATATTTCATTTCTTACCTCCTGCGTAAAAAGAATCTGATCCCCTCTATGCGTTTTCAATTTCCCTGCGGACTCTTTCCTGGACCTCCCGGTTGAAGGGAATAAAGCTGTGACTATAGTATTCGCAAAGCCAGACGCCCTGATAACCCGCTTTCTTTATCACCGACAGGGCTTCCCCCAGGGGCGCCTTTCCCCAGAACGGAGGGATATGGATATCCCCTCTTCCGAAGGCGAAGCGGTAATTTCGGTCCATCGTCTTGTAGATATCGAAGTTATCGATCCGCATCATCTCGAAATCTCCGGTGTTGTCGTTGATATGCAGGTGACTGAGCAGAGGCGCGCAGCTTCTCACCGTCTCCATGAAATCATATCCGAAATGAAGGGCGGACAAATACAGGTGCCCGAGGTCCAGCGTCATGCCCATGTTCGGATGATTTACGGCGCGGACAAAATCGGCCGCCTTGTCTGCATGTTCGACCTCAATATTTTCAATGCTCAGCTTGACGCCCAGCTGCTGTGCGTATTCCGCAGCCTCAAGATGGGCTTCAAAGAACGCCTTTTCCCGCTCGTTGTACAGCGTCTTGACCTCGTAGTGCAGGTTCAGAAGCTCGATCCCAAGGGCCTCGCATACATCGACGGAGGAAAAGAGTACGGCCCGGTGCATGTCGAGCTCCTCCAGATTGCGAAGGTCCAGACCGTAACCCGCATGGGAGGTGTATCTCAGCGGAAAGCGCCCGAGTATTTCCCGGACATAATCCACAACCCGAGGCTTTACCTCTCCGCCTATGATCATGGGAAAGGTGGACAGATTGATCTCGCAGGCGTTGAAGCCGTCGTTCACAAAACGCCCGAGCACCTCTTCCAGTTGGAGCAAGCCGGTGGAATCCGGAAGGTTGACGCCGATGATGTAATCTTTCATTTTGTTCTCCTTGTGTTATGTCGACCATCGCCGCAGGGTTGCGCGGCGCAGGCTATTTCAGTATCCTGACGCAGGCGTCGTCCATTGCGATACCGACTCTGTCTCCCTCATAGAAGCGCTCGGTCAGTTGAGGATTGTAGACCTCCACGATGACGGGACCTGTGCCGATATTGATCTCGTACTCCACCCGGGAGCCGTAGTAGACGGCCCTGGTCACTTCTCCCGCGATGCCGCCCGGCGCCGCTTTCCCGAGGCGGACCGATTCAGGCCGCACCGAGAGGACGCATTCGCCGTTTTCTTCGATCCCGCTCATGGCGCCGGGGTTTGGCACCTTATAGACCGTATCTCCCAGGGCGACCACGGCTTTGTCGCCGTCCCTGCCTCGATAGACGCAGGGGATAAAGTTTGCTTTTCCGATAAAGTTTGCAACGAACCGGTTTGCCGGAAATTCGTAAATCTCCTGTGGGCTTCCCACCTGCATGATATTTCCGTCCTTCATGATGACGACTTTGTCTGAAATCGCCATGGCTTCCGACTGGTCGTGGGTGACGTAAAGACTGGTGATGCCCAGCCGCTTCTGCAGGGAACGGAGCTCATCCCTCATATGTTCTCTCAGCTTCGCGTCCAGATTGGACAGGGGTTCGTCAAAGAGCAGGACCTTCGGCTCGATGATGACGGCCCGGGCAAGTGCCACGCGCTGCTGCTGTCCTCCCGACAGTTGATTGGGAAAGCGGTTTTCCATCCCGGTAAGCTCCATCAGTTCGATGACCTTTTTCGTCCGTTCCATCAGCTCCTGTTTTCCAAGCCTCTGGACCCGCAGCCCGTAGCAGACGTTCTCAAAGATCGTCAGATGCGGGAACAGGGCGTAGGACTGGAACACCATGGAGATATCTCTTTTGTTCGGCGGAACGTTGGTAACAGAGCGGTCCCCGATGAAGATTTCCCCGCCGCTGGGGGTTTCAAATCCGGAAATCATGCGGAGCGTCGTAGTCTTTCCGCAGCCCGAGGGGCCCAGAAGGGTCATCATTTCTCCCGTCTTGATCTCCAGATTGATATGGTTAACGGCAACCGTATCGCCGAGCCCTTCATGGGACGGAAAAACCTTTGCCAGATTTATCATTTTGACGCCGCTGGAACGCTGCCTCAGATCTTCCACAATATCTTTACTCATGTATACGACCCCCTTCACAGATCACGAATTTGTTCTTTTCATATATTTCGGTTTGAACAGCATATTTACCAACAGATTGATCAGCGCGATGGCCGCCAGTATGATGATGATCATAATGACGATATAGGCTGCGGCGCCGCTGTATTGGCTCGATTCAAACAGGGCGAAGATCCGGGCCGTGGACAGGTTCCATTTTGGCGAGATCAGGAAAATGATGGAGCTCACCGCCGTCATGGCCCTGACAAAGGAGTAGACCAGTCCGGAGAAAAATGCCTGACGAAGCAGGGGCAGCGTGACTCTGCGGAATGTAGTCCCCGCTCCGGCCCCCGATATGGTAGACGCCTCTTCGATGGAACGGTCGATCTGCAGCAGGGTAGTCGTTCCCGCCTCAATGCCTACCGGCATATTGCGGAAGGTAAAGGCCGCCACGAGAATCACCGAGGTCCCAGTCAGAAGCATGGGTTCATGATTGAAGGTGAATATGTAGCCGATGCCCAGGACCGTTCCCGGGATGGCAAAGGTCAGAATCGAGGAAAACTCCATGATTTTCTTGCCGAAAAACTTCTGGCGCACCACGAGGTAGGCGATGGCCATGCCCAGAATTCCCGAAATCGGAGCGGAAACAGCCGCCAGTATGATGGAGTTTTTCACCGGATCCCAGCCCATGGAGAAGACATACATGAAATGTTCCAGGGTGAAGGTGTTGTTGACTCCCCAGGTCTTTACGAAAGCCCCCGCCAGCACGGTGCCGTAC
>CAMJRV010000022.1 GCA_946408315.1 uncultured Bacillota bacterium
CTCTTTTTGGATGAGATCGGAGAGCTGCCCCTCAACCTTCAGATGAAGCTGCTTCGGGTGCTTCAGGACAAGGAGATCGTCCGGGTGGGCGGCAAGGAAGCCATTCCGGTGGACTTCCGGGTCATCGCGGCGACGAACCGGGACCTGGAGGAAATGGTAGGGCAGAAAAGGTTCCGGCAGGATCTGTATTACAGGCTGAACGTCGTGCCGATCCGCATCTTGCCGCTGAAGGACCGGAAGGAAGATGTCAAGCCCCTGATCGAGGACTGCATGAAGAAATTCAGCAAGAAATATAACCTGAACAAGAGTCTGGAACCGGCGGCATTGCGGCATTTGATGAACTATAACTGGCCGGGCAATGTGCGGGAGCTGGAAAACATCATCGAATATCTCATCGTTACGACCAATTCCGACAAGATTACACGGGAAGATCTCCCGGAACAGATTCTTGATTATAACAACGGTCTGCCGATGGTGAGCATCGACCGCTTTACCTCCATGAAAGATGCGCTGGACTCGGTTGAGAAAAACCTGTTGGTTGAGGCGATGCGGTATTCAAAAAGTACGGAGGAAATGGCAAAGATCCTTCAGCTTGATCGCAGTACGATTACAAGAAAGCTGCAGAAGCATAAAATAAAGACGCATTTCTAGCGAAAGCTTATGCGATCCGGAACAATTTATGCAAAATTGCATAAAACGTCAAGGACTTTATAATTCAAAGGAAATAAAGAATTTGCGCAAATTGATGTGCGAAACTGCATAGAATCAGCGTCGCTGTGAACCCAAAATACGGGGTGAAATTTTTTCATCCCGTATTTTTTTATTGCCTTAAAAGTCTGAAAAATCAATCATTTTGATACGAAAAAAGGTGTTGAAATCGAGGGAGGCCTCCCTTGGCACGGTACTTGCGTTTAACAATGTCGAATATTGCTATACGAGAAAGGAGAACTCTGCAATGTGTCTGAGAGTAGAAGACCACGTCGTTCTGGGAAAGGACGAACCCGGAAAGACGGTTGAAATTACAGTGGACGGCAGGAAGCTTGCGGCAAAGGAAGGGGAAAAGATCCTGGCGGCGCTGCTGGCAAACGGAATCATCGTCAACCGGTATACTGTCAAACGGAAGGAGCCGAGAGGTCTGTTTTGCGGAATCGGTCAATGTACCGACTGCGCCATGATCGTAAACGGAAAGCCGAACGTCCGGACCTGTATCACACCTGTAAAAGAAGGAATGGTGATCGAGACGCAGCATGGCTTGGGAAAGCGGGGTGCAATTCATGATTAAGAAAGAAGTTGTGGTGATCGGCGGAGGACCGTCGGGAATGGCGGCCGCCATCGAAGCGGCGAAAAGAGGCGCGGAGGTGCTTGTGATCGACGCCAATGAGAAGGCGGGAGGCCAGCTGTTCAAGCAGATCCACAAATTTTTCGGCTCCAGCGAGCATGGGGCGGGAGTCAGAGGAATCGACATCGGAAGAGACCTGCTGAAGGAAGCGGAAGAGCTTGGTGTAGAAGTCTGGCTGAACAGCGTAGCCATCGGACTGTTTGCAGAAAAGCAGATAGCGGTGGAGACCGGTACCGACGATGCGGAAAAGATCGTTCGGGTCGTAGAGGGTGAAAAGATCGTCATCGCTTGCGGCGCTTCGGAAAATGTAGTCCGCTTTCAGGGCTGGACCCTTCCCGGAATCATGGGAGCGGGAGCTGCTCAGACAATGATCAACGCTAACCGGGTATTGCCGGGGAAAAAGATCCTGATGGTGGGATCGGGAAACGTAGGACTCATCGTATCGTATCAGCTGATGCAGGCGGGAGCGGACGTGGTAGCGCTGGTAGAAGCGGCGCCGAACATCGGCGGCTATGTCGTTCATGCATCTAAGATCGCAAGGGCGGGCGTTCCCATCTACACGAGACATACGGTTTTGGAAGCAAGAGGAGAAGGCCGCGTCAAAGAGGCAGTGATCTGCGAAGTCGATGGGAAATGGCAGCCGGTACCGGGAACAGAAAAAGTGATCGAAGTCGACGCCATCGCCATCGCGGCGGGATTAAAGCCCCTGGCCGAGCTCGCTATCATGAATGGATGCAAGACGAAGTTCGATCCGATCCTGGGAGGCTGGGCGCCGCTCCACGATGAAAATATGGAATCCTCCTGTTCGGGGATCTATGTTGTGGGAGACGTAACCGGAGTGGAAGAGGCGAACACCGCACTGGAAGAGGGCAGGCTTGCCGGAGTGGCTATCGCCGCAGCTCTTGGAAAGATCACAGCCGAGGAAGCGGAAACGGAAAAGAAGAAGATCTGGGACAGATTGGACGGTCTGAGATCCGGTCCTCACGGCGAGGCGCGGATGAAGGCGAAAGATCGGCAGCTTGCAGATTTCCGGCAGCTTTCGGCGGCGGAAATATAAAGAGGAGGTGAAGTAGAATGGCATTGGAAAATATGGGATATCTGACTCTGGAAGAATTAAAGGCCCAGACAGTGTATCCGACAGAGGAACGGTTTCGGAAGGGACCGGTTGCGGTGATCGAATGTACCCACGAGATTCCCTGCAATCCCTGCGAGGGGTCCTGTAAGTTTGGGGCGATCAAGATCGGCGACCCGATTACGAATCTGCCCGGCCTGGTAGAAGCAAACTGCATCGGCTGCGGAATCTGCGTGGCGCAATGTCCGGGGCTTGCAATTTTTATCGTAGACAAGACCTATTCCGATACCCAGGGTACCGTATCCTTCCCTTATGAATACAACCCTGTTCCGGAGGTGGGACAGGAAGTGGACGCTGTAGACAGAAGCGGCAAAGTGGTGTGCCGGGGAACGGTAGTTAAGGTCCAGAACCCGAAGAGTTATGACAGGACGCCTGTGGTGACCGTTGCGGTGGATCTGGATCAGGTGGAGACGGTAAGAAGCATGAAGCGCCTGTAGAACCAGGAAGGAGGAATAGAAATGAGTCAGAATTATGACGACGATATGCTGGTCTGCCGGTGCGAAGAAATCACCGTCGGGGAGATCAGAGAAGCGATCCGTCAGGGAGCCCGGGATGTAACGGGAATAAAGAGAAGGACGAGAGCCGGAATGGGCCTGTGCCAAGGCCGTACCTGCGAGAAGCTGGTACAGGCGATTTTAAGACAGGAACTGTGCAATGCTCCGGAAGAAATCAGCGCGGCAACGCCGCGGCCGCCGGTAAGGCCGATTACCTTCGGCGCGCTGGGAAGGGGTGAAGTGGAATGAACAGCTTTGATGTTGTTGTGGTCGGAGCGGGAGCCGTCGGAACGAGCGTGGCTTACCACCTGACGAAAAAAGGATTTGAGGTTGCCCTGGTAGAGCGGGGCGATATCGCAAGCGGAACCTCAAGCCACTGTGACGCGGTAGCGCTGATCTGTGATAAAAAGCCTGGAATCGATACCCAGATGGGCTATGCCAGCATCCAGGTCTTCAAAGAGTTGGCAAAAGAATTTTCGTATGATTTTGAATTCCATCAGCCCGGCAGTTTATACGTCTGCGAAACGGATCAGGAATACGAAGTGGCGGCGGATTATGTAAAGCAGCAGCAGGCGGACGGATATGCCATGAGAATGGTAGATCCTTACGAAATGCAGGAGATGGAGCCTTATCTGGCGAAGGATCTGGTAGGCGGAATCTGGACAGAGCCGGACTCCTCCATGAGTCCTTACAAGCTTTGCTTTGCCTTTGTAGAAGAAGCAAAGAAGCTGGGTCTAAAGGTATTCGACCACCATACGGTACAGGGAATCAAGCTGAATGAAAAAGGCTCCGTGGAAGGCGTTATCACAGACCGGGGAACCATCAAGACGAAGCGAGTCGTCAACTGCGGCGGACCCTGGGCTCGGGAGCTTGGAAAAATGGTCGGTCTGGATATTCCGATCTTCCCGAGAAAAGGAACGATTCTGATTTCCGAAAAAACCGCAAGAGTCTGCAATCAGAAGGTTCATGAGTTCGGATACATGCTGTCCAAGTTTGAGGATATCAATTTCAAAAGAAATGTCAGCGAGCTTGTGGAAAAGCATAATGTTGCATTCAACATCGAACCGACGAAGGCCGACAACTTCCTGCTGGGAGGAAACCGGGAGTACAAAGGCTTCGATATCAACACGGAAATCGAAGTCATGAGAGCCATTGCGGAAAGAGGAATCCGATTCTTCCCGATCATCAGCGAGATCAACATGATCCGGGCTTATTCCGGAGTCAGGCCGTATTGTGAGGGACATCTGCCCATCGTTTCCGAAGTGGAGGAAATCCCAGGCTACTTCATTGCGGCAGGACATGAGGGAGACGGAATCAGCCTGTCCGGCATCACGGGCAGAATGGTCGCCCAGATCATGGCCGGAGAAGAGACAGACTTTGATATTTCCAAGCTGAACTTCTCAAGATTTAAGGGTCAGACCTTTGCCGACGATATGGCAGAGTAAAGTGATAAAGAAAAAAGAAAGTGAGGAATTTAAGATGAGCAAGGCACCAAAAGGAATCTACGTACCGATTATTACGACGTTCAACGAGGATGAAAGCATCGATTTCGCATCGTATCAGAAAGTGATCGATTACGTGATCGAGGGCGGAGTCCACGGGCTGCTTGTGGGAGGAACTACAGGGGAATACCATGTGATGTCCACAGAGGAACGGAAGAGCCTGATCAAAGCGGGATGCGAATATGCTGCCGGCAGAGTTCCGGTTATGGCCGGCGTCGGATGCTTTACGGCAAAGGACACGATCGAGCTCGCCAATTATGCTGCAGAGTGCGGCGCGAAATTCGGTCTGGTTCTGCCTCCGTACTACCATCACACGACGGATGCGGGAGTCGTTGATTTCTACAAGGAAATTGCCGCGGCTTCCAAAGTGGGGATCGTCATCTACAACTATCCGGGAGCGACCAGCGTGGTAATGCCACCGGAAATGATTTACGAGCTGAGCCAGGTGGAAAACATCGTATCGGTGAAGGAATCCGCCGACTTCGGACATTTGTGCCAGGTCGTCACACTGACGAGAGACGTGGAAGATTTTACGGTATTCACCGGAGAAGAGCACTTCATCCTTCCGACCTTTGCCGTAGGAGGACAGGGCGCTTTCGGAATCCTGGTCAACCTGCTGCCTAAGGAAATCGTTCAGATGTACGAGGCTATCGTGGTGGAAAAGGATATCGAAAAGGCCAGCGCGCTGAACAGCAAAATGACGGGCATCTACGGCCTGATGGAAGTGGAAGGCAATCCGTATCCCGGCCCTGTAAAAGCAGGTCTTGATATGATCGGCATCAAGGGTGGAAGGGTGAGAAAGCCGCTGACACAGCCGACGGACGATCTCAAAGCAAGGATGAAAGAGCAGTTGATCAAACTGGGCTACTCCGTGAAATAAAAGAAGGACCATGCGTTATGGTAATCACAACTTCGCCAAAAATTATGTTTACAACGGCATGAACCCTTCTTAGGACTAATTTTACCTGAAATCAAACAAGAATGATACACATAATTTCCATGATTTTAAGAAAGAAGGATTATAAAAAATGGATAGAAGACTGCAAGGACGGCAATATGGTTATCTCACCCCGAACAATGACAGCCGCTTCGTACAGGCAATCGATCATCAGCAGATCGCAGGTTATTCGGTCGGAATCGTATATATCGAGAATGTGCATTATCCCATGATGCCGGGCAACGTAGTCAATGCGTATACCTATGACTTTCCCGTCAGGATGATGGCTGTTCCCAATCTCACCAATGACAGGCTTTTTAATGCCGATCCCACAATCGCAGACGATATTATCGCCACGGCAAAGCACATGGTGGAAAAGGAAGGCGTCAGAGCGATCTGCTCTGCCTGCGGTTTCTTTGGAAACTTCCATAAGCAGGTAGCGGAAGCCGTCGATGTTCCGGTGGCCATGTCCAGTCTCGTGCAGCTGCCATGGATCAAGGCCTTGCTGAAACCAAATCAGAAGGTTGGTATTCTGACGGCGAACGGCGGGGCCCTTACGCCCCAGCTCTTCAAAAACTGCGGTGTTGAAGATTACAGCAATATCGTGGTGAGAGGAATGGAACACTCAAAGGAATTTGCGGCGGTCGTCGATATGAGAGGTCATTTCGACAATGGTATTGCCAGGGAAGAAGTGGTCAACGCGGCATTGGATATGCTTGAGGAAGACGGCGATATCGGCGCGATCCTGCTGGAATGCAGCGACATGCCGCCTTACGCGGCGGATATCCAGGCGGCGACCCAGCTGCCGGTGTTCGATTTCATTACGCTGATCAAATGGCTGCATAATGGAACGACCCAGAGACCTTACTGCGGATGGATCTAAAAAGGCAAGACCTCAGAGATTTTTATAATCTCTGAGGTTCAGGTAGGCGAAGAGGCAAAGACCATATTCTAAATTATAAAAAAATCTCAGATAAGGAGAAATTTTGATATGGAACTACTTGGTAGATTGATTGATTTTTTGAATACTTATATTTGGTCAACCGCGATGATTGTTTTCGTTCTCGGTTCGAGCATATACTTTTCCATCAGACTCAGATTTACACAACTTCGAAATTTTAAAGATATGGCAAAAAACGTACTGAGCAGCAAAAGCTCAGAAAGCGGAATTTCCACATTTTCTTCGTTCTGTACCACCATGGCTGCCCGCGTAGGCGTAGGAAATATCGCCGGCGTGGCTGTAGCTATCTATACGGGAGGTCCCGGAGCCGTGTTCTGGATGTGGGTTACGGCGATCTTCCTTGCCGCTACCTCATTTACGGAATGTTCTCTGGGGCAGCTTTACAAAATCTCCGTTGACGGAGAATACAGAGGCGGCGCTTATTACTGTGCCGAGAGGGCTCTGGGCTGGAAATGGTTCGGCATTCTGTTCGCTATCGTTACGATGGTGACCATGCTGGCTCTGCTGCCCGGCGCTCAGTCCAATACAATCAGCGAAGGTCTGTACCACAGCCTTGGCATTCCTCACTGGATCACCGGAGTGGTGGGAGCCGTATTGCTTGGAATCATCATCCTTGGAGGCATCAAGCGTATCAGCGGATTTGCTTCGGTTCTCGTTCCCCTGAAAATTGGTCTCTTCATGCTGCTGACCATCGTCGTACTTATCGTCCATGCGAAAGCGATTCCCGGAATGTTTGTTATGATTTTTACAGCTGCTTTCAATCAGGGCTCTATCTTCGGCGGTATGATGGGCGCAGCTATCGGCATGGGAGTACGGAGAGCGACCTTCGCTTCCGGAGCCGGTATGGGGGAAGAAACCCCTGCGGCTGCTGCGGCTGAGACTGACCATCCCGTCGGTCAGGGTCTGGCCAATTCCTTCGGAATCTACATGGACATCGTCGTCTGTACCTGTACGGCGCTGATGATCCTGGTCACCGACTGCTTCAACACCGCTTCCGGTTACATCGGAGCCGGTTCCGCCGCAATGTCCGAGTTGGCGGCGTCGGGTCAGAATGGTATCGTGTACGCTCAGGAAGCCGTTGGAACACTGGCTCCCGGAGTAGGTGAAATCGTTGTTGGCGTTCTCGTCATCCTGTTCGCCTTCACCACGATCCTGAGCTATTCCTATCAGGCTGAAACCAGCTTGGCGTACCTTTTCGGCGATTCCCGCCCACAGGTCCGCAAGGCGGTCATCCTCGGCATGAGAATTTTGATCCTGCTCATCTACATCTTCTTCGCCAACACCGCTTCCGACGTTGCCTGGGGCGCGGCGGATCTGGGCGTAGGCCTCATGGTGTGGCTGAACGTATTCATGCTGTTGTTCCTCTTCCCCAAAGCCGTCATCATGCTGAAGGACTATGAGGCCCAGAAAAAGGCCGGTCAGAAGCCGTTCTTCGATCCTGATAAAGTCGGCATCAAGAACGTAGACCTCTGGAAAGAGATCAACAAAGAAAAAATCGCCGCTGCAAGAGCGGAAAAATAAAGCTAGAAATTTTACCGGAGAAGGGCGCCTTTTTGGCGGCGCCCTCGCTCCGGAAGCAGTAAGGTTTTGGAATCTTCGCTTCACCTGCCGGTTCAGGCTGTCAAACAAACGATGGAAGAAACACGTTTGACGGCCTGAATCTGTTCGTCTGAAGTCAGCACTGTGAACAGAGAAGGGAGAACTCTTTATATGGATCGAAGTAAACTTCTGAATAACCTTCTGCTGCTAACGCCGGCGTTGCTCTGGGGAAGTTCTTTCTCTGTGCGGAAAATGGCGGCGGCTTATATGACGCCTCTCTTTTTTAACAGTATGAGGCTTTATACCGGATTTATCTTCGTGCTGGGCGTCTATCTCCTGACTCTTATCCTGAATAGAAAGAAGGGGGAGATCCCAGAGGTCTCGCATGCGGATAAACTTGCGGAACCACAGGAAACCGGTCTGCCTAAGCCCCTTTCCTACCAAATTGCGGGAGGCGTCGCATGCGGTATTGTTTTTGCTCTCGGGTCGATCTGCCAGCAATGGGGTCTTTACCTTACGACCGCGGGGAAAACCGGGTTTATTACGACGCTTTATACGATCTTCGTTCCGCTCATCAGCTGGCTGTTTCTGAAGAAAAAAGTGAAAAAGCAGATTTGGATCGGAGCCATTCTTGCCGTGACCGGACTGTTTTTTATCAGCGCGGGAAGCGGATTTCGCCTTTCGATGGGAGATACGGTGGTTTTTATCGGCGCTATCTTTTTTGCGATGCAGATTATATTGACCGGGCATTTCGTGCAGCACACTTCGGTATTGTTCCTGAACATGGTGCAATTGGCGACGGCCGCAACGATCAGCCTGATCTTTTCTTTTGTGCTTGAAGAGGGAAACAGCCTGAACGGGATGCTGGATGCGGCAGGCATCATTCTGTACGCAGGTGTCGTCTGTATCGGTATCGCGTATGTGTGTCAGGGCATCGGCCTGAAGAAAGCTTCTCCGTCTGTGGCGGCCATCATTCTCAGCTTTGAATCGGTATTCGGCGCAATCTTCGGCGCGCTGATTCTGCATGAAAGGATGAGCGGCTATCAGCTGCTGGGCAGCGGTTTGATCTTCGCCGCGATTATGATTGCACAATATGAAAGAAAGGCAGATATCAATAAATAAAAAGTGAATTCAACCTATTGTTCCAGAAAAAACAGCTGTTTTTAGGAGGTTAAAATGGGAAAAGAAAATAGATATTTATCCATTGGATTAAAGTTTTCTCTCATGGTATTCATAATGATATTGCTAAGTGCCTCAATAACCGGAGTTGCAGGCTTTTTAAATTATAAAAACAATGTAGATGAATCCAAGTATATCTTCAGTGCATTCCTTAATATTCTGATTGGCAGTTCCGTTTTGTTTTTCGTTTCCTTTGCTATTATCAGGAAGAGTATCGTGAAGCCCCTTAAACTCTTAATGAATGCTTCCAATCAATTGGCGGCAGGAGATACCGACGTAAGGATCGTTCAAAAAAGCAGCGACGAAATGGGACAGCTTATGGGATCGTTTGGGCGCATGGCAGAGAACATTATGGAACAGTCAAAAAACGCGCAACGGATAGCCGAAGGTGATCTGACGGTAAAGATCTCTCCGAAATCAGAAAAAGATTTGTTGGCGAACAGCCTGCAAGCAGTTGTAAACAGTTTAAATGATTTGAACAGCGAAGTGAGCAGGATCTTTGAGAATGTGGTGGAAGGAGACTTACTGAAAAGAGGAAACAGTAAAAATTTAAAAGGGGATTATAAGGAAGTCATTGAAGGTGTTAACTTTATTTTGGATTCTTTTGTCAATATCCTGGATACCATCGATATCAGCATTTTAATTATGGATAAAGGCTACGTTACTAAATTTAGAAATGCTACCGCGATGGCCGGCGCAGTGATAGACAGAAAAAACCTGATGGGTACAAAATGTCATGATTTGAATCATTGTGATATGAGTCAGTGCAGGCTGAAGGAAGTTCTGGATCATAATAAAAAGCAGGTATTTGAAATCTCAGAAGAGGCAACCCAAAAAGACTATATTACGGGAATCACTCCGTTAACTGATAAAAATGGAGTACCCAGGGCTGCTGTCGAGTTTGGCCTGGAAGTAACCGCGATGAAGAAAGCAGAAAAGGTTGCGGTCAAACAATTAGATTATCAAAAGAACGAAATACAAAGGCTTATCGAAAATTTAAACAATCTGGCAGAAGGAAATCTGAACATCGCTGTATCTGATTTAAAATGGGATGAGGATACGAAAGAGATTGCTGAAAACTTTAATTTGTTGGAAAACAGCCTCCAAGCAGTTGTAAAAATCTGAAAGGGGATTATAAGGAAGTCATTGAGAGTGTTAACTTTATTTTGGATTCCTTCGTCAATATCCTCGATACCATCGATATCAGCATTTTAATTATGGATAAAGATTACGTCACTAAATTTAGAAATGCTACCGCGATGGCCGGTGCGAAGATAGACAGAGAAACCCTGATGGGCACAAAATGCTATGACCTGAACCATTGCGATATGAGTCAGTGCAGGCTGAAGGAAGTTGTAGATCATAATAAAAGGCAGGTATTTGAAATTTCAGAAGAAGCGACTCAAAAAGATTATATTACGGGAATCACTCCGTTAACCGATAAAAATGGAGTGCCCAGAGCTGCTGTCGAGTTTGGCCTGGAAGTAACCGCGATGAAGAAGGCGGAAAGGGTTGCGGTCAAACAACTGGATTATCAAAAGAACGAGATAAAGAAACTCATCGAAAATTTAAACAGCCTGGCAGAAGGGAACCTGAGCATAGCGGTATCTGATTTAGAATGGGATGAGGATACAAAAGAAATTGCTGAGAATTTCAATCTGTTGAATAAATCCCTGGTTGAAAGTACGAGCTCGATAAAATTAATGATAGAAGAAATATCGAATATCCTGACTGAAATGACGTGTAAAAACTTTGAAGTTTCTATAGAAAACGAATATGTCGGGGATTTCGTAAGATTAAAGGATTCCATAAACAATATTATAGAAGAATTTAATTACATTTTAACAGACATCAACTCCGCGGCAGAGCAGGTAGAAGCGGCAGCAGACCAGGTCGCATATTCAAGCCAGAGCCTATCGCAAGGGGCGTCGCAGCAGGCGAGCGCCGTAGAAGAAATAGGCGCAACGATAGCACAAGTCGCAGAGCAGACAAAAGAAAACGCAACGAAAGCGAATAAGGCCAATGAATTATCGATGAAGGCCAAAACAGATGCCCAGTCAGGCAACGAACAAATGAGGAATATGCTTTTGGCAATGAATGATATCAAGGCGTCTTCAAGCAATATATCAAACATCATAAAGGTCATTGATGAAATCGCTTTTCAGACCAATATTTTGGCTCTCAATGCTGCGGTAGAGGCCGCAAGAGCAGGCCAGCACGGCAGCGGCTTTGCGGTAGTAGCAGACGAGGTCAGAAATTTAGCCGCCAGAAGCGCGAAAGCCGCGAAAGAAACAACGGACCTGATCGATAATTCCATCAATAAGGTTGAAGAAGGCTACCTCATCGCCAAAGATACGGCAGAAGCATTAAATAAAATTGTGGAAGGTGTGGCGGATGCTGTTGATATTGTTCAAAATATTGCGGAAGCGTCCAAGCGTCAGGCAACAGCCATATCTGAAATAGACAGGGGGATAGATCAGATCTCGGAAGTCACGCAAAGCAATACGGCTACGGCCGAAGAAAGTGCGTCTGCCAGTGAAGAAATGGCAGGACAAGCGCAAATACTGAAGGGAATGATACAACTATTCCAGCTGAAAGATAGAGCAGTTGGTTTAAGATATGACGCAGAGCCTGTTAGGAGAATAAAAGCGCCAAATTAAAGGGGCGGAGCAAAATGAATATCTTTATCACGATTTTTTTGTCTTTTTCCATGATAGGGTTAATCGACAGAATACGAGGAAACAAATGGGGACTTGCGCTGGAATATGACAAGGGTCTTGCTACAATGGGAACAATTGCAGTGTCCATCACCGGCATTTACTGTGTCGGTATCACTGTGGTAAAGCATTATGCCGGAACCATATCGGGCTGGACGCAAGGGCTGCCCATTGACCCTTCGATCATAATCGGATGCTTGCTGGCGCCCGACCTGGGAGCTCCGTACATCACCGTCGGACTCAGTTCAAACCAAAATTTAGGTTATTTCTCAGGCGTGGTAGTCGCAGGCTGCCTGGGGCAGTTTATCAGCTTTCAACTTCCTGTTTTGCTTCCGACGCTGGAAGAAAAAGAAAAAAGCGCTGTGATGCGGGGCTTTCTTCAGGGGGTAATCGCAGCTCCCGTCGGATTTTTTGCGGGAGGAGTCTTATTAAGGCTTTCGCTGAGAGAAATCCTGATCAATATGAGCTTGATTTCCATCGTTTGTTTCCTTCTTGCCTTTGCATTTGTAAAAGCTCCGTCGACTGTTGAAAAAGCATTGCTGGCTTTTGGAAAAGTCATCGCAATCGGGAGTCAGATCATGTTCGCCGTTGTTGTTGTCGGGCTTTTTCAGCCTGCGTGGCAGCTTGTCGACAACGGGCTTGTATATCAGGTCCTGACGATTCTGGTCAAGATGATCGTAATCGTATGCGGCGGTTTGGTTTTTTCGAAGGTATGCCTGCGCTGTTTTCAACGTCAGTTGAGCTGGGCGGCAAAGAAGATGCATACAAATGAAGTGGCGCTTATCGGACTTATCCTAAATAGCGTTAACAGCCTGGCGATGGTCGCCCTGATTCCCCAGATGGATGAAAGAGGTAAAAAAATGAATGCGGCTTTTGCGGTAAGCGGAGCGTATTTATTTGGCGGACAAATGGTATTTGTATCGAGTATCGGAAATAAAGCTGTGTTCCATGCGTATTTTTTTTCAAAGCTGGCGGCGGGAATCGTTGCTGTAATCATTGCCATGAAAGGAAAGCAGAGAAGGACAATATTGTCTGAAGAGGAACACAAAGCTGAAAATATTAAAATGTACAAGGAGAACATATGATGATGAAAAGAAAAACAAAGACGATGGATGGAAATACCGCGGCAGCGCACGTTTCCTATGCATTTACGGAAGTGGCAGCGATCTACCCGATCACCCCATCCTCGACCATGGCTGAAGTAGTAGATGAATGGGCAGCCTATGGAAGAAAGAATATCTTTGGACAAGAGGTCAAGGTTGTTGAAATGCAGTCGGAAGCCGGTGCGGCAGGAGCGGTGCACGGTTCTCTGGCGGCAGGAGCGCTGACCACGACATATACCGCATCCCAGGGCTTGCTCCTGATGATCCCGAACATGTACAAAATCGCAGGCGAGCTGCTTCCCGGCGTTTTCCACGTGAGCGCCAGAACCCTTGCAGCCCATGCGCTCTGTATCTTTGGCGATCATTCCGACGTCATGTCCGCAAGACAGACAGGCTTTGCCCTGCTTGCTTCAAGCTCCGTACAGGAAGTTATGGACCTTGGCGGAATCGCACACCTTGCCGCCATCAAGGCAAGAGTCCCGTTCCTGCACTTCTTCGACGGCTTCCGTACCTCCCATGAAGTACAGAAGATCGAAATCATTGAAAACGACGAGTTTAAGAGCCTGGTCGACATGGAAGCCGTGCAGCGGTTCAGAGACGAAGCGCTGAATCCGGAACACCCCGTAACAAGAGGTACGGCTCAGAACCCGGATATCTTCTTCCAGGCAAGAGAAGCCGCCAACAAATATTATGAAGTCGTTCCTGAAATCGTTGAAACATATATGCAGGAGATCAACGCCCTGACGGGAAGAGATTACCACCTGTTTGATTACGTCGGACATCCGGAAGCAGAGCATATCGTCGTCGCCATGGGTTCCGTCTGTGAAACGATTGAAGAGACCATCAATATGCTGCTTGCCCAAGGCAGAAAGGTCGGCCTTGTAAAGGTCAGACTGTACCGTCCGTTTGCACCCGAATACCTGAAGAAGGTGATCCCCGCAAGCGTCAAGCGGATCGCGGTCCTCGACCGGAC
>CAMJRV010000023.1 GCA_946408315.1 uncultured Bacillota bacterium
TCCCAGACGTCTTCCCGCCTCGCGTCGATCAGATAACCGTTTTCCTTCGTCCCGCGAGCCACTCGTTTTTTCCGGAGCTGCTCTTTGATCTGTTCGGCTTGCTCCGTTTCTTGATTTTCTTCCGCCTTGCGCTGCTGACGCTTGACATTCGCTTCGCTGCGGAGATCTTTTATCTTGGTCTTGGCCCGTCCGATCAGCTTTTCCAGCTTGCCGATACAGACCTGCGCCTTCTGCACGTCGTCGCTGTCTCCCAGCGCCACGATCAGCCGCAGCTTGGCGATCTCGCTATGAGCGTCCGTCACCACCGTTCTCACCTGCTGCTCGTTTGTCGCCATCACAAGCCGAGAGGTGAGCCCTCCTGCGCTGTTTTTGGGTTTTGAAGAAAGCTTAACGCTTCCCGGCTTCTCCTGATAGCTATAACGCTCCAGATAGCCGACGCGGTCCTTTATTTCCAAGACAAAAACCTCCTTTCCGCTCAACCGGCACAGAAATCTTTTCTTTATTCCGCCAGGTATTCTCTCGTCAGGCGGCCCAGTATGGTCATTCCCTTTTCGATCTCCTCATAGGACATATTGGAAAAGTTCAGCCTCAGTTCATTGTTTTTTACGCCGCTGGGATAAAAGGAACCGCCCGGTATAAAGGCTACCTTTTCTGCCAGTGCTCTGCGGAGCAGTTCGCGGGAATCCTTGTCTTCGGGAAGTTCAAGCCAGATAAAGAGCCCTCCCCGGGGAACGACGTAGCAGGCTTCCTTGGGAAATTCCCTGTCGATGACTTCCATCATACGGTCCCTGCGCTCTTGATACAGTCCTGTGATCCATTTGATATGGGCGTCCAGATCATGATTCTGAAGGTAGTTTGCCATCTGCCTCTGGGCGATGGCAGAAGAGGAAAGGTCTGCCGCATTCTTTAAAATCAGATAGTTCTCCATCAGGTTTTTCCTGGCGCACAGCCAAGCCACCCGGAGTCCCGGGCAGAACGTCTTGGAGAACGTGCCGACGTAGACGACCTGCCCCTTTTTATCGTAATAGCTCAGCGGCGGCATAAGCCGGTCTTCAAAGCAAAGTTCGGAATACGCCGCATCCTCGATGACCGGAACGTCATAGGCGGAGATAAACTCGATAAATTCTTTCCGTCTCTCGGTGGACCAGCTTCTGCCCGTCGGATTCTGAAAATCCGGGATGACATAGATCAGCTTGACCCGTTCTCCGTATTTGTCCAGCGCTTCCTTCAGCGAATCCAGGACCAGTCCTTCGTAATCGGTGGGCAGCGCAACCAGCTCCGCCTCATAGGCCCGCAAGGCATTGACCGCCCCCAGATAGGACGGCGTTTCAAACAAAACGACGTCACCCTTGTTGATAAAGAGCATGCTGCTCATGTCCAGCGCCTGCTGAGAGCCGCTGGTAATCACCACCTCATCCGTCCCGTAATCCACATCGAACTTATCGCGCATCCGTTCTGCGATGAGCTCTCTCAGCTTTCCATATCCGCTCGTGGAGCAATAGCTCAGAGCTTCCTTCCCCTCATGGTCCAAAACCTGTATAAAGGATTCCTTGATGTCCTCCACCGGATAGGTTTCCGGCGAAGGAAAGCCCGCCGAAAAAGAGATCATATCCGCCGTTTCCGTCAATTCCATGGCGTTTAAAAGCGCTTTATCCTGCAGGCACTCCATTCTGCTCGCAAATTTCATTCCGCTCACCTTTCTATGTGTCGGCCCGCCGGCAATTTATGTCTGGCAGGCGGGCCGTTATCAATATTTTTTACACGTTCCAGCTATTCAGGTAATTTTCCTGCTCGGGAGTGAGGCTGTCGATTTCGATGCCCCAGGCTTCCAGCTTTCTTCTGGCAACCAGATCGTCTATTTCATCGGATACATCGATCACTTTATTTTCCAGCTTGCCCCGGTTATTCAGGATATACAGAGCCGACAGGCACTGTACCGCAAAGCTCATATCCATAATCTCAGCGGGATGTCCGTCTGCCGCCGCGATATTGACAAGCCTTCCGTCTCCGATGACGTTGACCCATTTCCCGCTCGTCAGCCGGTACCCCATCACATTTTTTCTTGTTTCCTTCTTTTCCAGCGCGGCCTTTTCCAGCCCCGCCATATCCACTTCCACGTTGAAATGGCCGGCGTTGGTCAGGATTGCGCCTTCTTTCATCGTCAGCATATGCTCTACGGTGATGACGTGCTCACAGCCGGTGGCCGATACGAAGATATCGCCGTAAGGCGCCGCCTGCTTCATAGTCATGACGTCATAGCCGTCCATTCTGGCTTCGATGGCCTTGACCGGATCGATCTCCGTCACGATGACTTTGGCGCCCAGGGAAGCGGCTCTCATGGCAATCCCCTTGCTGCACCAGCCATAACCGGCCACCACGACGGTTTTACCCGCGATGATCAGGTTGGTATTCCTCATGATGCTGTCCCAGACCGACTGACCCGTTCCGTAACGGTTGTCAAAGAGATGCTTGCACTGAGCGTCGTTTACCGCCACCATGGGGAATTTCAAAATCCCTTCCCGCTCCATCGCCTTCAGCCGGATGACACCCGTCGTCGTCTCCTCGCAGCCACCCCAGACTTCTTCTCCAAGCTCGGGTTTCGCGTTGTGGATCAGGCCGACCAGATCGCCTCCATCGTCGATGATGATGTTCGGCTTATGCGCCAGGGCCATTTCGATATGCCGGTCATATTCCTCCGGGGTAGCGCCGTGATAGGCGTATACCTTCATCCCTGTTGCCGCCAGCGCCGCCGCAACGTCATCCTGGGTGGACAGCACGTTGCTTCCGGTGACGGACATATCCGCGCCTCCTGCTGCCAGCACTTCGCACAGATAGGCTGTCTTGGCTTCCAGATGCACCGACAGAGTGACCTTGACGCCCTGGAAAGGCTTGTCCTTTGCAAGCTGTGCTTCCAGACCGTTCAAAATCGGCATGTTATTTTTAACCCATTCTATTTTCTGGCGCCCCGAAGGCGCAAGGCTGATATCTCTGATTTCGTTCTGCTTCATCTTTATCCTCCACCAATTCGTCTTATTAAGCGGCGAAACTTCCGCCGACGATCTTTCCCTTCATTTATACCACAAATCTCCTTTAAAGTAAAGGATAGGGCGGGAGACCTGAACATGGCAAGATGAGGCGGAAAGAGTATCAAAACCCCGACCGATTGATAAAGCCACAGCAGCGCACTTTATCTGCCTCTGAATCGTTACTGCTTTCATGCGTTTGTCCTGGAAACAGGATTAGAAATCTACTTGCTTCCCTTCATAGATGCAGTGGAGCAGCTTTTTCAGATCATCCTTTCCGGCTTTTCTCGGATTGGAGGCGGTGCAGGGATCCTGTTCCGCATGTTCTGCAATTCCGTCCGCCATTCTGCGGAATTCCATCTCTTCTATCCCGGCTTCCCGCAGCGACGCAGGAATATGCAGAGCGTTATTGATCGACTCCACGAAGCCGATGAGCTTTTCCACCAGAACCGTTTCGTCCTGCTCATGCACGCCGATATAGCGGGCAATTTCCGCATATTTGCTTCGGGCAGTACAGCTTCCGTTCTGAACGTAGCCCTTGGCTTCCTGATTGGCGTTATACCGGATGACGTAAGGCAGATAGATGGCATTTGCCAATCCGTGGGGAATGTTCAAAGCCGCTCCCGTCTTATGGGCCAGGCTATGGGTGATTCCCAGCAGCGCGTTGGAGAACGCCATCCCCGCCATACATTGGGCGTAATGCATCGTTTCAGCCGCCTCTTTATCCCCTTCGTGGGACAGGATAAGGTTGGTGATGACCAGCTTGATGGCATGAAGCGCCAGCGAATCGGTGAACTCGGAGGCCGCCGTGGCCACGTACGCCTCCACAGCATGGGTCAGCGCATCCATCCCCGTATGGGCGACCAGTTCCTTCGGCATGGTATCGGCCAGGTCGGGATCGACGATGGCGATATCAGGCGTCAGGTTATAGTCTGCAAGGGGATATTTGATTTTGGTTGAATAATCGGTTATGACGGAAAAGGCGGTGACTTCCGTAGCCGTCCCCGAAGTCGACGGTATCGCTACGAAAATAGCTTTTTTTCTCAATTCCGGAACGGTGAAAGGATCTTTAATATCCTCAAATTTCGTTTCCGGATGCTCGTAGAAAATCCACATGGCCTTCGCCGCATCGATGGCCGAGCCCCCTCCGATGGCTACGATGACGTCCGGCGAATGATCCGCCATAAACCGGGCGCCCTTCATCACCGTTTCAATGCTTGGGTCCGGTTCCACGCCTTCCATGATAAAGGTCTCAAGACCGGCCGCCTGTAGGTTCTTCTGCGTTTTCCCGAGGAATCCTGTCTTCTGCATGGAGGACCCGCCGGTGATGATCACCGCGGTTTTCCCTTTTACCTGCTTCAGCATCTCCAGCGAGCCCCGGCCGTAATAAATATCTCTTGGAACTGTAAATCTCATAAAAATACCTCCTATCTTTTGATAGAAGGTATTGTTCCCCCATTTGGAGGTATTATTTCCTCTTTTAGACAAGGACCAGCTCAAACCGGCGCTCAAATTCCCTCAGCTTTTGCCTCCTCGCCTTATAATCCGGCATCGTCTGTCCCACAACGGCCCAAAACCGGTCGGAATGATTCATCTCCCTGAGATGGGCAAGCTCGTGGACCACCACATAATCAATGACCTCTTCGGGAGCAAAGATCAGGCGGTACGTAAAGTTGATATCCCCTTTTCTGTTGCAGGAGCCCCATCTGGTCTTC
Organism: uncultured Bacillota bacterium; assembly: GCA_946408315.1. Taxonomy (GTDB): domain Bacteria; phylum Bacillota; class Clostridia; order Peptostreptococcales; family Anaerovoracaceae; genus Anoxybacterium. Next base: position 4,739 of record CAMJRV010000023.1, read on the forward strand.
GCGCCGTTGATCCTGATCTCTCCGTGACGAAGGCCCATGAGTTCGGAAAAATAAAGGCACTTTCCTTGCAGATAGACTTTCGCCTGCTTTTTATACCGCGCTTCTTCCTGGGCGGTCACCTGAAAGGTCTGCTTTTCTTCCTGCCGGAGAGCAAGCTTTCTCCTGGTCTTATCGATCCATGCAAGCTTCGTCATCACAAAGCCGTCGATATCGCCTTTGCTTGCTCTGAGGGGAGCTCTCACTTCAACTCTGCCGTCCCGCCTCACATACAGAGCCAGCGTCTTTCGTTTGGATCGGATCAGTTCATATTCCAGCATATCAAAACAGATCTTTCGTAAAAGGCTCCGACGCATCTACATGGCCCATGAGCGATTCCGCAGCTTCCCCGTCCACAAGGAACTGGACCTGCTTGATTTCGCTGAATGTATTGATCAGAGTGTCCACGATCTGGCTGATCAGGAAGGTCTCATCCAGAGAGCCCCCGTTGAGTCCGTTGCTGTCAAGATCCACCACCGCCGTGTCGCCGTCCTTCAGATAGACGTCGTTAAATTTGATGGAATCGGTGATTACCGTGCCGTAGCCCTCTTCCGGCGGGCTTTTCAACAGCTCCAGAGCGTCAAGATAGACGTCTCCCGGTCTGGAGGTCAGCTCGCTCTGATAGACCATAAATTTCTCCAGAGATTCGTCCCCGGTAGCGATATATTTTTCATTGGCGAAAAACAACGTGATTTGATAGGTCTGGTCTTCAGGAATACTGGGGCCGTCCGAGCCCTGCCCTTTTCCGCAGCCGGTAAGGCCGACCATTCCAAAGATCAAACTCACACACAGCAAAATCAATAAAATTCTCTTTCTCTTCATCTTAAGTTCCCCCTTTTGCTTTTATAATTCAGGTCTCGCCGGGTCCAGCACGGCCGGCACGTCAAAATAATATTTTTGAAGCTCCGCCGCCCTCTTTGTCATGGAATACCCGTCGATATTCACCCTGGGCATCACGATATTGTCTGAATTGACGGTGATTCTCCTGGAATTGTCCACCGGACAGTAGATCTGAAACCCCTGGTCAATAATGTAGCGGTACTTCGGATCGTCTTTTTTGAAGTGAACGCCGAACGGGGAGACATAGATATTGGTCTCGCCGATATAGGGCATGATCTTCTTGATCCAGCGGTCCGTGTCGTATTTAATCTGTTTCATCGTCAGGCTTCCGTCCCGGAAATAGCCGTTATGCGTATAGCTGTGGCAGGCAAAGCTCCATCCGTTTGCCTTCATGGCGTCGGCGATGGTTTTGACCGTCTGCTGCCATTCGGCCTCCTGGGGCAGATTGTCGGTGATCCTGTAACCCAACGCTCCTTGATATCCCGTCAGGGCCAAAGTACCCTTGGTGCCTCTCCAGGAGAATTCCGGATGCGCCTCCACATAATCATCGAGGATCGGCATGACGTCGCCGTCCCGCGTCTGGGTCACCTGGCCCTCCGGCGTAATGACTTCCGTCCATACCCTGCCGTCGCTGCCCATCACCAGGCGGTTTGCAAATCCGTCGGGCTTCATATAATCGTAATAGTTCACATCATCGACGGACAGGACCAGCGGAATCTTCCCCGGCGGCAGATAAATATCTTTCAATTTTATTTTGCCCGGGTTGCCGGGATCCTGTTCGATATAATCGGCCAGCGGATAAAGAACGTAGCCCTTCGCCTCAAGGCTTGGCAGCATCTTTTTGAATTCGCTTACCGTCGCCATCCACATGTTGTAGCCTTGCGCCGGGTGACCCCGGCCGTCGAAAGCCAGCTCGGGATATACGATCAGGCTGTGGAAAAAGATATGCTGAACAGGTCCTTCATACTTTACGAGCGAGGCCTTTGCCTTCTCGATTTCCGCAAGCTTTACGGTGATCGCATCGTCTGTCGCGGTAGGAGCCGTTGCACCGCCGGTCGCCGTCGCAACCATTGCAGGATCGGACTTCAAAAGGGCGATCGCCTCGTCGTAATAATATCCTCGGTATAAGTGATCCGCTTTCTCAAGCAGATTTTCTCTCTTCTGTTCCAATTCCAACTGCGCCTTTTGCGCTGCGGTTTTCTCTGCGCCGGCAAAAACGGCTTCCGTTTGGTACTGCCGCACGATTACAGCGCCGACTGCGACAACGGCAATCAACCCCATTATGATGGCGGCTTTCATAGATTTTTTCATGGCCAGACCTCCCAATGCCCGCCCGGCTCACGCCGGTTTAAATTCCGAGCAGTCCTCTGATTCCAAAACTAAGGATAATCAATAAAGCAATAATTCCTATCACTTGAGACGGTCTTATCTTCAAAATAGTTCCCCCTATTCTTTTTCGGCCTGTAATTTTTTCTGCCTGAGATGAATTCCTTTCAGCGGAATCGCTCCCAGAATTGCCATCTGAAGACGGATGCTCGGCCTTTCCCGGTGTTCATTGTATAAATCGATGAAGTGGTTATACCGGCTGCTTTGAATGTCGATTTCTTCTTCCAGCTCAGTCAGATTATCGGAAAGCTCTTGAAACACCGCTTCGTTTCCGAGGGCCGGATATTCCCGGGCCAGCGCCAGCAGACGATCGAGCAGCGGCGTCACGTTTTCCGCCTGCTCGCTGATGACCTCCCTGTCGTCGGATTGGCAGTAGCCTCCCCCCAGTTCGTAGATCTCCGCAAGAAGATCTCCCGTCTCCAGGCCGCTTTGATCGGCCAGTTCCAAAAGATCCAGAATATACCGGGAACGCGTCTGCAGGAGCGCGTCTACCCGGATCCACTGTTCCCGCGCATCCTTCTTGTATTTTTGCAGCTTGCCCATGGCAGCCTGCATCCAGGCCATAAATACCATGATAATCCCTAAAATAATATACAGCATGCGGCACTCCATCCTTTTAATATTCTGTCCGAACGTTAACGCCGCCCGGCAGAACCGTATTTCTATTAAATTTTATCATCTTTTACGCCGATTAGCGAGTGGTTTTTCTTCCCTCCCGCGGCGCACAAAAAAACCCGCGCAGCTTCTGCTCCGCAGGTTTTCTCCCCACATCCTTTTTAGGTATACATCTGTTCAAAATCAGCCGCGATTGAACTGAGGATCTCCAATATTCTGACCGAATTGTTGATTGCCGACTGATAATCTCTTCTGTCCATCGACGTGCCGAGACTGTTCAGCACCTGGTCTAAATCCGCAACATCCTTCGCGTAATCCTGAAGCAGATCCGGCCTGATCTTCTGCCAGGTCGCCACAATCCGCTGATAATTCCTGCGGGCCTCATCCCAGTCGTTCTGTTCGACATTCACGATGATCTGCCGTGCAAAGTACGCCATTCTGCGCACGTCTGTCGGTATGATCACGTTAAAATAGTCCAGCATGTTCGCAATGAGATAGGTAATCTGATTTGCTTGAGAAATTGCAGGAAACGTTCTTCGCTGCAGGATATTCTGTTCCAGAATCCTGATTGCCATATTCATTTCCCGGATCAGATTTCCGGGAACCTGGGCATCCTGAAGCATCGGAACCAGAGCGCTCATATCCGTCCTGATCGTATTGATCCTGTTGAAGGCGGTATCCCAGTCTCCCATGATGATATCTTCGATGATGTTGAGCGCGTTGGACTCAATTGCGCTCATCTGTGCCGGCACCGCAGGCAAATCCGGAATAATAACGGTTTGTCCCTCATAAATCAAATTTGGATTTTCAATTTGCGGGTTCGCCTTTATCAATTGTGCCAGGGGCACATTAAATTCTTTTGCAATTGAATATAATGTATCGTTCGGTTTTACTGTATACTGTCGCATAATTACTCCCTCCGGTATTTTATTTGCTATGGCGCCGACTTCTTAAACTGCGCTTCACTTTGCAGCCGAACAATTAAATGTAAATGCGGTTAAGTGCGCAGGCCGACGCCTTAATCCATAATATGTTTTATTTGCTTAATTGCCACTGACGGCAGCGAGCGAAGGAACATTCGTTTTTCAGGCCTGCCGCTTCCGATTTTCTGTCGAAAGCCCTCTTTTTTTCAGGCTTTCAACGTAATTGATCCCATAGGCGGCTATGCTATACTGTACTTATCCCGGGTTGACACACAACCGGCGGGAGCAAGGGGGGGATTGCTTTATTATGAAGGGGAATTCATCGGCACACAATATGGGGGAGCTTCTTACCGTCTGCAGCAGAAGCATTGTCGAGCCGGATCTGGTCGTTGCGGAAGCCGCCCGGATCATCGAGGTCTTAAATGATCGCCGCCTGGAGCGGAAATACGTCGTCGAGGGATATGAAACACTGTCTCTCATCGCGTCAAGCTTCTTTCGATGCGGCTATGATTCTTTTATCGAGCAGTATGCGGGCCGGACCGGGATCGATCATCGTTCCTCCGGCTTTTCCAACAAGGATGAGCTGATCAAGTATTGTGAATTCTGTGTTGACTACGGAGAGGAAAAGCTCAACAAGATCCGGGAGACCGCCATGTCCCGGCTGGAGATTGAAAACAGGATGACGAAGTACGATATCTTCAGCCTGAACAGGAGCCGGAATCCGTCCACAGTGCAGGACCAGGTTCTGGATTATATCAAACTGTCGCTCTTAGTCAACGCTTTAAAGGAATTCTTTAAAAAATATTACAAGGGGTTGAATTAATAGATTTTTCGCCAAATTTCTCTCTGATTTCACCGTATAAAACGAATTTATCCATATTTGCAGTCGAATATAGAAAAGAAGTCTACACTTCCTTTCAAAGCCTGACGGCCGGAAGTTTTTGTCCTTGTCATGAATATTGCTTTGAATTATCATAAAAGCAGCTCATTGTCATCGCCATCAGCTCATGAACGGAAGGAAGTCAAGTGTAATGAAAACAATCTTAGTCGTAGACCGCGATAACCATAATCTGACTGCCATGTCGGAAGCATTCAGGCGCGCGGGTTATGGAGTCATAGCAACGGACAGAGGTCTTTCGGCCCTGGATATCCTGAACACCTTAGATATCGATCTGGTGATCAGCGATACGCAAATCTACCAGATGGATGGGTATGCGCTGCTTTCCAGAGTCAAGGATCAGCATCCGGAGACGGTCCGCATCATCATGGGCAATTCCGGGGAAGAAGCTGCCACGTTTAAAGCAATCCTGCATAATGCCGCAAGGTTTAACATCATAAAGCCATGGAACAAAGAAAAACTGCTGGAATCCATCGGCCATATTTTCGAGACGGAGGAGCTTCTGAAGTCCAACGACCTGCTTCAGCTGATCAGCAGTGTGGAAACGCTGCCGACCATCGAAGCGAACTATCAGAAGATACTCAATATGATCGAACGGGATGCGAATCTCGGCGTGATCTCGGCGGAGATCGAGAAGGATTTCGCAATTTCGTCCAAGCTCCTTCAGATTGCCAACTCCGCTTATTACGGACTCCGGACCGGTTCCGTCAAGCATGCCGCCGTCTATCTCGGTCTGTGTAATCTGAAAAGCCTGATCTACTCCACTTCGATCCTGAATTCACTCCATTCGATTTCCGAACAGGATCAGCGAAGAGTAAACAATCTCTGGACTCACTCTCTCATCACCAGCAAGCTTCTGCACTATATCTACGAAGCTTTTCTGTGTAAAAAACTGCCTGAGGCGGCCTATTCTGCAGGCCTGCTTCATAATGTCGGCACGCTGATCCTTCTGCAAAACCGCATCGAAGACTATACCAAGGCGGCCAATAAAGCCCAGCCCAAAGACCTCAACATGCTGGAAATGGAGAGGGAAGCTTTTCATGTCACCCATCACGAGGCGGGAGGCTATCTGATAAGCTGCTGGAAACTGCCTTTCCCCATCGTCGAATCAGCCCTGTATCACCACATACCTCTTGACCCCCGCATCTTAAATAAAGAAATCGTCGCGGCGGTCCATCTGGCCCAGCACTATGCGTGGATGCTGACGAATCAGCCTGTCGTAACCGAATTCTTTCCCGAGACCTTCGAAATCCTGAACATCCCCGTAAGCGGGTTCGAAGCGGCTGTCAATTGGAAAAACTGGCTCTGATAGACCCGGCAATAAATGGGTATATATGTTTCATAGAACATACGAAAGCTTTTCATTTGTTGAAATGCAGTCATTTTTAAAGGAGATGCGGAATGGATGTTTATGTCGCTCGTCAGCCAATCTTTGATCGATATTCAAATTTGTCCGGCTACGAGCTGTTGTATAGAAGGAGTTCCAACAATTATTACGAGGGGACCGATCACAATGCAGCCACAGTGGAACTGCTCAGCAATTCTTTCCTCTCGATGAGTTTTAACAAATTGATCGATGGAACGAGAGGTTTTATCAACTTCACGCAGGATTTGCTGCTCAATGAAGTCCCGCGATTGCTGCCGAAGGACAAGGTTGTCATTGAAATTCTGGAAAACGTGGAGGCGACCGAACCGGTCATCAATGTATGCCGGAAGCTGAAGGCGGACGGCTATACGATCGCTTTGGACGATTTCATATTTTCCAGAGCAGGCAGCGATTATACGCCGCTCGTGGAGCTGGCGGACATCATAAAGGTTGAGTTTCCTTCAACCGACCCGTCGGAACAGCAAAAGCTCATAAAACGGTATAAAAATAAAAAGGTCTTTCTGGCGGAAAAGGTGGAAACCAGAGAAGAGTATAAGAGCGCGATCAAGATGGGATATGACCTGTTTCAGGGATATTTTTTCTGTACGCCCGTTCTGGTCAAGGCCAAGGACATCAGCACGGTCAATACCCATCTGATCAACATATTGGAAGAACTGAACCGGGACGAACCGGATTTCTTTTTTATCAGCGAGACGATCCAAAAAGACCTGGGCCTCTCCTACAAGGTTTTGAAAATGGCCAATTCCGTCTTCTTTGGCGGACAGAAGGCGATCACCTCCCTGCACCAGGCGATCGTCCGCCTGGGAATCCGGGAACTGCAGCGATGGATTTCCATGCTGCTCCTGAAGGAATTTTCCAACGATGAAAACCATGAGCTGGTCAAGATCTGCCTGCTGAGAGGAAGGCTCATGGCGCTCATGGCCCAGGAACTCCATAAAGGACATTTGGAAACGGACTACTTCTTTACGGGAATATTCTCCTCTATCGATGTGCTTCTGAGCGGCGATATCGACAGCATACTGGACACTCTTCCCATCTCCGAAGACGTTAAGGAGGCCCTGCTCGGCAGGGAAGGACAACTGAAGCACTGCCTTGACGGAGTCCTCGCATATGAACGGTTTGACTTTAGTGACGCGAGGGAAAAAATGCTGGCGATGGGCCTGACCCTGGAACGATTCATGGATCTCTACATGGAAGCCCTCACATGGTTGAAAACTACCGATGGATAAAAAAGCGGCAATATCTTCTGCCGGATAAACAAAGCGCCGGGTGCCTCTACTTCAGGGCACCCGGCTTTATTCAATCTCACGCTTTATTCAATCTCACTCTTATTCTATATCGCGTACGTTCAAAACTCTCATTGCGTTCAAGATTGCGATGACCGTTACTCCCACATCCGCGAAGACCGCTTCCCAAATCGTCGCGATGCCTCCGGCGCCAAGTCCCAAAACGATCAGCTTAACGGCCATTGCAAAGATAATGTTCTGCCACACGATCACTCTCGTCCTCTTTGCAATCTTAATCGCAGACACGATCTTGGAAGGCTCATCTGTCATAATGACGACGTCTGCGGCCTCAATTGCCGCATCGGAACCCAAGCCGCCCATGGCGATTCCGACATCCGCCCGGGCCAGTACCGGTGCATCGTTGATCCCATCTCCGACGAAGAGCAGCTTTCCGCCTCTTGGTTTCTCTCTATCCAACTCCTCAAGCTCCCTGACTTTCTGATCCGGCAGCAATTCGGCGTAAAACTCATCCAGTCCCAATTGGTCGGAGACTTTGCCTGCGATAGCTTTACTGTCGCCGGTAAGCATCACTGTCTTTTTGATCCCGATCCCCTTGAGCCCTTGGATCGCCGCTTTCGCATCTTCCTTTATCTCATCGGAAATCAAAATATGCCCGGCAAATTTTCTGTCCACTGCAACATAGACTACGGTTTCGGCAGCATCGATATTTTCAAAAGCGATGTCCTCTTTTACCATGAGCTTCCTGTTTCCTGCCAGGACTTCGTGCCCTCTGACGGTCACCTTGGTCCCATGACCGGGAATTTCATCATAATGATCGATTTCGTCCTTCTCGATCCGCGCCCCGGCTTCGCCGGCTCTTCTTCCTCTATATTCTCTGGTGATGGACGCTGCGATCGGGTGGTTGGAAAAGCTCTCGGCGCAGGCTGCAAATTCCAGCAGCTCATCCTCTGTAAAACCGTTTTGTGCCTTTATTTCCGTAACCTTGAATACCCCTTTCGTCAAGGTCCCCGTCTTATCAAAGACGACGACGTCAACACGGTTCAACGCCTCAAGATAATTGCTCCCCTTGACCAGAATCCCCCTCTTCGACGCGCCGCCGATACCGCCAAAGAACCCGAGGGGAATGGAGATCACCAGAGCGCAGGGACAGGATACGACCAGAAATACCAACGCCCGGTAAATCCAATCGGAGAAGGTGGCCCCCTGAATCACGATCGGCGGGATGACTGCCAAAGCAAGGGCGACAAAGACCACGACAGGGGTATAATACCTTGCAAACTTCGTGATAAAATTCTCTGTCGGCGCTTTTCTGCCGCTTGCATTCTGAACCAGATCCAGAATTTTCGTAACGGTGGACTCTCCGAAATCCTTCGTCACCTCAACCGTCAAAAGCCCGTTTTTGTTGATAAATCCACTCAGCACTTCCGATCCTTCCTCTACTTCCCGAGGGACCGACTCACCTGTCAAAGCCGACGTATCCACCATGGACCTGCCGTCTGTGACCTTGCCGTCGAGAGGAACTTTTTCCCCCGGCTTTACCAGAATCAGATCTCCAACGCCGACCTCTTCCGGAGATACCCGTTTGGAATCGCCGCCGACCTTTAGATTGGCATAGTCCGGCCTGATATCCATAAGCTCGGTAATCGACCTCCTGGAGCGGTTTACTGCGATGCCCTGAATGAATTCGCCGATCTGATAAAACAGCATAACGGTGACGCCTTCCGGAAACTCCTGAATTGCGAAGGCGCCGATGGTGGCAA
>CAMJRV010000024.1 GCA_946408315.1 uncultured Bacillota bacterium
GAAAAAAGCTTCGCTCCGTGGCCCGATTGGAAGACGCTGACGTCACAGAAGACGAAGACACTCAGATCGAAGATTTCATCACATGGATTTTGCAGAAGAAGGGGAAATAATTTGAATGGCAGCATCAATGCAGAAATACTTTAGGGCTTTCAGGATGTCTCAGCGAGTCCTAAACATCCTAAATGTCAAGGTTTTCCCGATAAACATTAAAGCGCTGATTGAAAGCTGTGGCATATTAATTTGCACGGAACTTGATTACAAAGAATTCAGATACAAAACAAATGACAAGCGACCATACATAAAAATCAAGGATGGAAGAGCATATTACGATCCAAACCGAAATGTCTACCTTATCGTCTATAATGAGAATATAAGAAACAGGCATCGAATCAATTTTACCCTCGCCCACGAATTTGCTCATATTGTATTGGGCCATCTAACAGACGAGCGGACGGAATTAGACAGAGGCGGGTTGCCTGATTATGCTTATAACCGTTTTGAAGGAGAAGCAAATGCTTTCGCCGGAAATTTTCTTGCCCCTCCTATAATTATACAAGAGAAGCTGAATCGCAACCCATTTGACCCCGAAACCATTGCACGTGCGTTTGATTTATCGTTACAAGCCGTCAGAAATTATCGGGTTGAAGATTATAAATCGTGGTTGAAAACACAGCTCATAGAAGACGAAATCACATTAATCGAAAGATACCGCACGGACAAACCGGCATCACATTGTAAGCAATGCAGTTCTGAATTCTACAATAAAGATTGGATGTATTGCCCAATTTGTGGCAATGATCGACTTTTCATAGGAGGTATAAACAATTATATGAAGTACACTGGAATCAAAACCGACGAAGATGGGTACGCAAAGGAATGCCCGAGATGCGAAAATGAAGAACATTTCCCAGGAGGGGATTATTGCATTATTTGCGGAACCGAAATAATTAATAGATGCTCCTTGGCAAAAGACGATGGTACTTATGATAGGTTCGCACCAACATGCAACTATGAAGCATCGTTGCCGGGGAACGCTAGATATTGCCCTTACTGTGGTTCTGAAACGACCTATTTCAGGAGTGGCCATTTAAAGGCGTGGGATCAGAGCAATGATGCCGTACAAGCATTTCCGATATTGGATGATGAAAATGGGGAAGGTTTTCCGTTCTGATTGTATACCATAATACTTCAAAATTAGGAGGTTGAAATATGGCAAACGCGAAAAGATTACCGTCTGGAGCATGGCGCGTACTGGTTTACAGTCACACAGAGGTTGTCGACGGAAAAAAGGTACGCCGATATGAATCCTTTACGGACGAGGACAAGAAAGAAGCCGAATTCATGGCCGCCGAGTTCGCCCGGAACAAAAAAAGAAAATCAAGAGCGGAAAATCTGACGGTCGGCGAGGCCATTGACGGATATATCGCCAGTAAGGACGGCGTGCTTTCACCGACCACCATTGAAGGATATAAGAAATTTCGCAAAGGGAACCTGCAGGGTCTCATGAATATCATGCTGAAAGACCTTACTCGAGAGAAGGTGCAGAAGGAAATCAACGAGGAATGCAAGAAAATATCACCCAGGACAGGAAAGCCGCTATCCCCGAAGTCAATAGCCAATTATCACGGCCTATTGTCGGCAGCGCTGAACATGTATTACCCCGACCTTGCTCTTAAAACCACCCTACCGGCAAAGAAAAAGCGCATCATAGAGCTGCCATCGCCGGAGAACATAATGAGAGCGGTGGCCGGTTCGGAAATCGAGCTGCCCTGCCTTTTGGCAATGTGGCTTTCTTATAGCATGTCGGAGATTAGGGGCATAAAGATTTCGGCTATTTCCGACGATGAATATATAACGATCAAAGAGGTCATCGTAGATGTGGAAGGGAAGCCGGTGTCAAAGAGCGCTACGAAGGAATACGAGCGTACCAGAAGGACGAAGATACCACCGTATATCATGGGCCTTATTGAAAAACAGGAAATATACATAGAAGCCAAAAAGACGGGCGTGGACGGGTTTTTAATTACTATGTCGGGTAAGGGAGTCTATAATAGGTTTTTACGGCTCCAAAAGAAATTTGGGCTGCCGCATACTACGTTCCACCAACTCCGGCATATAAATGCATCCGTCATGCTCCAACTCGGAGTTCCGGATAAATACGCTATGGAGCGCGGAGGATGGGCCACCGACTACGTGATGAAGTCGGTTTATCAGCACACATATAGCGATCAGCGGAAATCTGTTGACAGGAAGATAGACGATTACTTTGAAAACATAATAAATCCCACAGAAGATCCGGAGACCCAAGAATGAAGTCTCTTTTTTATGTTGCATTTCGTGTTGTATTCGATTGTATTTTATGCAACACAGCCGGTTTTTCGAGACATTTTTTAAGGCATTTTTTAGAATAAAAAATCGTTTAGTCGGTTGAAAAATAAAAGAAAGCCGCTATTTCTAACGGCTCCCTTGGTGGTGGGCAGTATTGGGCTCGAACCAACGACCTCCTGCTTGTCGAGCAGGCGCTCTAGCCAACTGAGCTAACCGCCCATACGCAATGTAAATTTCAATGACAGGCCTGTCTGAAACTCACTTATCCGATTATAACATGGCTTTTCCTAAGATTCAATCTAAAAATTCCATGGATTTTATTTTTTTATATAACTCATGGTTTACCGGAGCCTCTAACCCATACTTCCGCGCCAGCGCAATCACCGTTCCCGAGAAGAGTTCCACTTCCGTAGACTTTCCTCCCTCCATATCCTGCTGCATGGAAGGCTTTCCTTCCGGCCGGAGGGAACCCAACACTCCCAGCCAGTACGACAAGTCCTCTTCCGTCAGCGGATAGCCCGCTTTTTCCGAAAGGGGTATGACCTCCCGCATGGCGGCGATCATGCTCTCTCTGGCCTCTCCTTCCTGCTGCAGTCCCCCGTAATTGCAAAGGTATACCGACGCGGTCTGGTTGACGCCGACGTTCATCATAAATTTGCCCCACAGCCTTTTCATCATGTCCGTTTCCAGCTCGTGGGGAAGATTTGTTTTTTGGAAGAAGGCTTCAACCGCCCTCGTTTTATCGGAAATAACGCCCGCTTCTCCGTCTCCGAAACAGAGCATTCCCATATGGTCATAGGTCAGTCTGTTTCCGGCCTTGACCCCGTCCATTCCCTGAGCAACACAATAGAGAACCTTGTCCACACCGTAGACCTCCCCTATCATTCCTTCGCTGGAAATCCCATTCAGCGCGGACAGGATAATGGTATGGTTCCCGACATGATGCTTTATGGCAGAGATGGCTTCGATCAGGTTCTGAAATTTTACCGTAATCAGAACAAGGTCTGCCGGTTCCCCTTCCTCCTCGGGAGTTACATAACGAAAATCGCAGCGTTCACCGTTACAGTAAACGCCGTCCCTTTCATACCTTAAAATTCTGTTTTGATCCGCTATGATCCTCAAATTCTCCCGGAGCATATGCTTCGAGAGATGATGGCCGTATGCAATGCCCAGATTTCCCAGGCCGATAATCGCTGTCGTTTTGATTTCTTTCATTTTCCTTTCAGGGCCTCTCCGCTTCCAAACTAACGATGCTGCGCTATTTTAGAGTTTCAATCGCATCTCGAGCTTCCTCCATCTTGGTCTGGGAATCCATTGCAAAATACAGGAAAGTCTCTGCAAGCATGGAATAATCGTTATTCTGCGCTGCCAGGTACGCGATATTTTCCAGTACCAGAACATAATACTCAGTACTTTCCGCATAGAGCGCCAGTTTTTCAAGAGCGGCCTTCTCATCCTCAGAGAAATCGGTTTTATCCACCCCCCGGATTTCCAGCGTCAGTCCCTGTGCTTTCAGATAATTGTCGGTGATGGCGGCGGCAATCAAGGATCTATCCTCCGCGGATGCGGCGCCTCTTATCGCCGTCGCCTGTCCCGTCGCTTCGTAATACAGGACTTCTTCCCGCCCAAACAGTTCGTTCAGCTTCTTTGCGTTCACATTCACTGCAGCCGGTGTTACCGTCTGTTCTTTGTTCTTTTCGGGCTGCTGCGTTCCCTCAATTACAGCGTAGGTTTCCTCTGCCTGATCGATGAAAATGGTTTTCGTTTTGCCATCCCATTCCACTGGGGCATTCATCAGTTTCGATATGGATCGAATCGGTAGATAGGCCGATCCGTTATATACGATCGGGTAAACGGAATCCCCGTTTACATCCTGAAAAGCTTGTATCACAAAATCGTACATCACCAGAATATCCGGCTTCAAGTACGCACTTTCCATCGTCGGTTTCGGCATGACCGATACGGCGGACTCACTGACGGCTACCGCCGCTGCCGTAGAGACCAAATCTTTCGACTTAGTTGGATTGGACAGAGTCTTTCCGATAAATATGGTCTGGCTGGCTTTATCCCATTCGATCGCTTCTTTCATCAACGCGGAAGAAGCTCTGACCGGCAGATAAGCGCCGCCGTTATAAATGATCGGATAGACGGTTTGCCCCTGTGAATTGCGGAAGCTCTGCTTCACGCCGTTCAGCTTTACCGTGACATCCGGCTTTACATAAACCAATATTTTTTTCTGGGACATGGCAGGGCCTGCAACTCCGTCTGCAAATGCAACAGTTACGTTTCCTGCAAGTAAGACTACTACTGCGAAAAAAACGATCAATCTCTTCATATTATCCCCCTTAGATAATAACTGAAACACAGTTAATCCTTTCCAATACTCCTATAATAATAAACCTCTTTTGGGAGGAGGTCAAGATTTGTAAAGAAAATACGCTGAGAATGGCCTTTGCTGCGTATTGATAATGCTTGAACTGCAAGTTGGCATAAGGTATAATATTATGGCTGAAACTATAGAAAAATGATATATAAAGAGGCACAGGAGGGGAACAGATGTCAAAAGAGCCAAAGGAAATAAAAAAGAAAAATAACGATAAAGAAATAAACCGTAAGGAAAGGAAGTCCGTCGATAGGCCGAAAGAGTATTTATTGAGCATGAGCCTGGCGCCGAAACTTGACGAGAGCATACATTGGTTCCATATGTTGCCCGCGGCTTTTTTTACCGCCGTCACCATCATCATTACGAGAATGCATGCCTATGAAAGGCCTATGGATCAGTTCTACTGGAGCGGCGGAGATAATAGCCTTACGGATTTTTTCAGCTACTTCAAAATGGTGGCAATATTGACCTGTGCTATATTTGCGCTCGTTCTTCTGCTTTACAGGATATTTACCCAGTCGTTTTTTATTAAAAGAAATTTTGCCTATATTCCCATGACGGTCTACGCTTTTTTTGTTTTGTTATCCTATGGATTTTCCGATTACAAGCTCTTTGCCCTCTGGGGCTGGAATGATCGGTTTGAAGGAACGATAACACTTCTCGCTTACATGGTGATGCTGTTTTATATCATCAATTCCGTCAACACCGAAAAGAATGTGAAATGGATTATTTATCCTACGGCGGCGTTCAGCGCACTTCTGGGGCTTTTGGGATTGACCCAGGCATTCGGTCATGATTTTTTCAGAACCGCGATCGGGAAAAAGCTGATTACACCAAGCTGGTTCTGGGATCAGGTGGACACCCTGAATTTCACTTTTAAGAACAATGAAATTTATCAAACCGTATATAACATCAACTATGTTTCCTTTTATCTGACCCTGCTGATCCCCTTGTTCGGCATGATCTTCATCTATTCGGTCACAAAAGGGAAGGATGAGTCGCTATGGAAGAAATTGTTATGGGGCGCTTTGTTCACCCTGTTGGTATTTAACCTGATCGGTTCCGTATCCAGCGGCGGCTATCTGGGCATGCTGGCGATACTGATCCTGGGAATCATCGTTTTAAACAAAAGAATCTTGCAATGGAAGAAACCGGTCATTATTCTCTTTGCCTTAGCGATCCTCATGTGCTTTGCCAACTTTCAACAACTCCAATCGGAATTTAATGCAGCCAAAGGATTCTTTGGAGCGAATAGGTCAGCCTCTGTTCCTGGATACCCTCAGGAACAGACCTCTGAACCATTAGAAAAAGCAAAATCGCATATCGATTATATCGATACGGATAAAAATCAGATCAAACTCAGCGTCGAAGGAAACGAGATGATCATAACGACTTTCCCGGACGATCCTTTGTCGGTCATCATAGAAGATAGCACCGGAAAGAAAATCCCAACGGAAATGATTGATCCAGGCACCTATTTGCATCAGTTCACCGATGAAAGATTTCGCATGTGCAAGTTACGCCCTGCCACAGATGATGATGGGAACAACTATTATCAGATTTATATCGACGACAGCGAATGGGCCTTCCGGCTTACGGAAGATGGGCCTTTATTCGCAAATCGGATGGGCGCACTCGTGGATTTGAATCCGGTCGAGCAGATCGGCTTTGAAAATAATCCAAATTTCGGTTCCGGCCGCGGATTCATTTGGGGTACTTCCATTCCCATGTTGAAGGACACCGTATTGATTGGCCATGGCGCCGATACCTATTGCATCTACTACCCGCATAATAACTATGTCGGCAAATATAACGCCGGCTGGGAAAATATGAATTTGGTTGTAGATAAGCCTCACTGCATGTATCTTGGAATCGCTATTAACACCGGCATCGTTTCACTGTTGGCGCTGATTGCCCTTTGGGGGATTTATATCGTACAGAGCATACGACTCTATTTCAGAAAAGAGTTCGGTGCGGACTTCATCACTTTTGTCGGTTCCGGCATCTTCTTTGGAGTCTGCGGCTTCCTCGCCGCCGCCCTGGTCAACGACAGCTCTGTTTCCGTCACGCCGCTGTTTTACGGCCTGCTCGGCACCGGCATCGCTATCAATATGATCTTGAAGAACAGATTCCATGCAGAATAAAAAAGAAAGTAAATAGTGGGTAAGTAAGTGATAGCGGGGCTCACAGCCCCGCTATTTCTTTTACTTTGTCGCAAACGTAAACGACTTCTTCTATTGTCAGGCTGGTAGAACAGGGAACGTTCAGGATATGGGACTCATAATACACTGCTTTCTCGATCCGGTACGCTTCAAACTTTTTATATGGCTCCAGTGTATGGATCAGTTTCCAGATCGGCCTGCACTGAATTCCCTCCTCAATGAGTTTATGCATCAACTCATCTCTTCCAATTCCTAGCTCAGCCTCATTGATCAGCAAGGAATAGAACCAGTAATTTGCTCTTGTACCCGGCCGAAATGGAAGAATCACAATTCCATTCACATCCGCCAGCTCGGCTTTATACCTTTCATAGTTTTTTATTTTCGTTTCAACAAAGGTCTCCAGTTCCTCCATTTGGGACACACCGAGGGCTGCCTGAAGGTTGAGCATCCGGTAGTTATACCCGACTTCATCATGGACAAAATAGAGGGAGTCCGTCTTCGCCGTGATGCTAAGGTGCCGCATATGTTCCAAATGCTTCCGGTCCCTTGAAACGACCATACCGCCGCCGCCGGTGGTTATAATTTTATTGGCGTTAAAGGAAAAGACGCCGATATCTCCGATGGTTCCTGCGTGGCGGCCTTGATACGGTCCCTCGGTCACAACAGTGCCGAGAGCTTCCGTGGCGTCTTCGATCACCGCAATCTGGTATTCCGCTGCCAATGCCATCAGCTTATCCATATCGGCCATATTCCCGAAAATATGAACCACGATAATCGCCTTTACCCTCCCGTGGTTATCTTTTAAATAGGCCTCCAGCTTATCCATATCCATGCATAGGGAATCCTCGCAGTCCATAAAGACCGGAATCGCGTTTTGATATAATACCGGGGTGACAGCCGCAACGAAAGTAAGGGTCGGAACGATGACCTGGTCGCCCGGACCAACACCCAGAACCCTCAATGCCAGATGCAAACCCGCTGTTCCGCTTTGTGTCGAAACAGCGCTTTCCATCCCCGTATATTTTGCAAATTTCTCTTCAAACTCCGCAATAAACCTGCCGCCCGTGGAAACCCAGCCGGTTTCAATGCATTCCTGAAGATTTCCTACGATATTAGTATTTAAGTTTGGTACGCTTAGTGGTATTTCTCTCTTCATAAACTATACTTCCATTTCAATCTGTTTTAATGAATGAATGATCCTATTCGGCCGGATATCCGGACTCAGATCTTTCAGACGGTCCTCACGCTCAATATAAATGTCTGTTATGCCAAGCTTCTTGGGGACACTGATATCATGATCCATATCTCCGACGGCAAGCATCTCTTCCGGCTTTATCGCAAGCTTATGTAAAATCATATCGTAGCCCCAGGTATTCGGCTTCCAATATTCCCGTCCATATTCATCCGGAATCACGATCAAATCAAAAAACTGTTTTAGTTTTGCTTTTTCTATTTTACGTTCCTGAACTTCACAGTAGCCATTTGTCAGCAGGGTTAACATCACTCCCCGGGTTCTCAACCGTTCCAAGGTTTCAACAACATCCGGATAGATCACGACTTCCGGGTCGGTCTCACGATATATCTGAATCAGGGTTTTTATCGTCGCCTCGTCATAAGGGATATTTTCCTGCTCCAAGTACCGGTTGAATATTCTCTCCCATTTTACTTCAAAAAGGCTCTTCAGATTTTTATATGCCTCTTTCGTCCCGTAAACGCGTTCCAGATAGCTTCCTGCATGCTTCAGACAGCCTAGAATATATTCCCGCTCGCTGATCAGGGTTCCGTCCAAATCAAAAATGATCCCCTTAATCATGAAACAGTTCCCCACCCTCTCTCACATAAATTGCCTGATCAAACCGGATGCCAATCAAACCCTCAAGATATTCTTCCTCATAATCCAGCTTTTCTCCCTGAAAGAGACGGTATATATCTTTCGGACTGTTTGCTCCGGCCTTTATGCTCATCGGCACGCCGCCGCCAAACCGCGGATTGATTTCAATGAGATAAACTCCCGATTCATTTACAAGGCATTGCAATGTGATCGGACCGACGGGTCTCAAAATCTCCAAGACCTTTTTCGTTACCTCTATGATTCGCCTGTTTTTTTCCACAATGCCTTTTTGTATTTCACCTGCACGAACTACAAGCCGCTTTCTCGGAACGATTGAGATGCAATTCCCATCAAAATCACATAAGATATCGACGGTGTACTCGTCTCCCTGGACATAATCGGTTACCAGCGCATTGGGCACATAGTTTGAAAAAAATCTCAGCTCCTCTTCATTTGTGATCTTAAACGTGTTGACGCTCGAACTTCCATCGAGGGGTTTAATAAAGAGGGGATAGCGCAAAGTCTCATACGGTATATTTTTAAGATCATAATATTTCGGCGCATGAAATCCGTTGTTTAAAAAAAAGTCGGCAGTATTGTATTTATTCCTGAATATTTTAATGACCTCAGCATCTGAAATAACAACCTTTGCCCCGCTCTCCATTTCAATTTTTTCTTTATTTTCCGCAAGCTTCAGCAGCTCCGTATCTAAGGTGGGGATGATTCCGTGAATATGATTGTCCCGACAGATTTGTATGATCTCGCCAATGTAGTTTTCATTGTCGATTCTACAGACCTGATACTTTTCGTCCGCAAAAAATAAAGCCGGAGCAATCGGACTTGCATCTGCAGCAACGATCTTGCCTGCAAGATTCAACTCCTGCTTTGCCTCTTGAAAGCATTGCACCAGTTCAACCCGCCTACCGGCGCTGGTAATGAGTAGATTGATTTCATTCATTTCTCTGATCTCCCTTTGTTCCCCAAAACTCTTCCATCGTAGCATGATTATCCGCACTGATCCCTTCGCTCTTAAATACCTTAGCAAAGGTGAGGAATAATATCTTTAAATCAAGCCATAGTGTCCAATGATCCACATACCACACATCCAGCTTGAATTTTTCTTCCCAACTGATGGCATTCCTGCCGTTTACCTGTGCCCAGCCCGTCAGGCCGGGCTTTACTTCATGCCTCCTGGCCTGCTCCGGTGTATACCGGTCGAGATAACGAACCAACAGAGGACGCGGCCCCACAAAACTCATGTCGCCTTTCAGAATATTGAAAAGCTCAGGCAGTTCGTCCAGGCTGGTCTTGCGCAGCAGCTTTCCAAAACCCGTCAGTCGAACCGAATCCGGCAGCAGCTCGCCGCTTTCATCCCTGGCGTCGGTCATGCTGCGAAACTTATACATTATAAATATCTTACCACGCCTGCCCGGACGCTCCTGTCGGAAAAGGGCAGGAGAACCAAGTTTCCGCTTTACCAAAATGCAAGTAACCAGCAGCACCGGAGAAAGTATCACCACTAAGACAAGTGTAAATATGATATCAAACAGTCGTTTCACTGCGTTTTTCATAAAGCGATTACTCCTTTAATGCAGATTGAATGCTTTGAATATAGCGATTTACCACAATATTCCGATCAAATTCCCGTTCCATTTTTTCTCTTCCGACCCTCCCCATCTCATCGCGTTCTGCTGGAGAAAGGGCAAGAAACCGTTCCATGGCATCGATCAGGCTTTGGGCATCTTTTACATTGCATAAAAATCCGCTTTTCCCATCTCTAACAGCTTCCCGGCAGCCTGGGATGTCGGTCGTGATAAGAGGCAAACCCATCGAAGCACCTTCTAACAGAACATTTGACATTCCTTCATGATAGGAGGGAAGAACAATACAGTCGGCATACGACATTTCAAGTCTTGTGTCAGAAGACGCTCCAAGAAATTCAATGATTCTTTGATCGGTAAGTGCTCGAACCTTGCATTCATATTCAGGTTCATCATAAAACCCGACAACTTGTAATTTCACATCACTATACTTTCCTTTTATATGGGCCGCAGCCTCAAAAAATTCATCGATTCCCTTCTCTTTCATAATACGGCCAATGAACAGGAAGTTGGTGAATTCCACACTTCCGGTTTTGCCTGAGCCTTTTTTAAAATGCGCTATATTCACACCAGCGCCAGGAACCAGGACATATTTCTCCTGCCGGCCAATATGATATTTTAAAAAATAATCCCGGTTCCCGCTGTTTTCAAAGAAAATCCCCGAAGAACCGGCCAGGCTGTTTCTGTAGAGAAACCTCAGCAATTTTGCCATCTTGCTATTCTGCTGTAACGCACTTCCCAGTCCGGTGATATTATTGATATATGGTATTTTATAAATTCGAGCCAATATACTCGCATAAATGTTGGGCTTAATTGTATGCAAAATCAGCGCATCAGGCCTGACTGTTTTTATTACTTTGCGCAACTGATTCATTAAACTCAGATCCTTAATAGGATTGATTCCTCTCCTATCAATATCAATTTTATGGAAAACTGCTCCCAGCGCTTCTAATCTTTCTGTTTTTTCATCAAACGGTACGACAAAATGAACTTCAAAGCCGATTTTAAGAAGTTCTTCGACTAATTCCTTTTTAAAGTTATAAAATCCCCCACCATGGTTGCTGATTAATAATATTGTACTCATTTTATAAAATAAACCTTATCCGTTTTAATAAGAGCAGTCCTTATATACGGCCTTGAGCCGGTCCATATATTGTTGTATGTTATTAAACTGTTCTGCCCTGTTTAACGCACCCTTCGATTTTTCATCCCAATAAATCGGTTCGGTTAATAGTTGAGATATCTCCTGGATGAATGCATCGTCATCTCCGCATAGTCTTCCACAGTCCGAATTTACAATACCAGGAAGTCCGCCAACGGGGGTCGCGAGGACAGGAATCCCAAGTGCAAGCGCCTCTACCGCCACCAGCCCAAACCCCTCCCAATCTGAAGTAATGCATATCATTTTTGCATTGGATAAAATGATATATGGATTTTCCCGAAACCCCAGCAACTCCAAATTATTAGAAAGATTTAACTTCTGTATATGCCGTTCACATTCCGCCCTCAGTTCCCCGGAGCCCACCATACAGGCTTTTACATCCGGGAACTGCTCTTTTACCTTTTGAATAATGTCAATAAACCTCAACGGATTCTTTTGAAGGGACAGACGGCCTAAAAAGATGATATCATAGGAAGAGCTCTTAGTCCCTCTCTCCGCCTTGCCCCTCACCAGACTTAAATCAATCGAATTTGAAACCACCGCTGTTTTTTTACGAATTAGTCTGCCGAATATGTAATCGTCGAAAACAGCATCGGAAACCCCCAATATCTTTTGTATTCTCAAGGAGCCGATATAATACGCTATAGTTTTCAGGTTCAAATTTCTAAGCCATGGCGGATTGTTGTGCAAATGCGATACGATCGGAGTTTTAGTCAGGGTCAAGGCGGCGGTTATACTCGCAGCGAAATCATGTGCATGAATAACATCCGGCTTATATGATTTTATCGCCGATTTTATTTCACGTACACTCATTTTCTTGATTGGGACGTAAAAAATCCCATTTTCGTCCAATATCCGTCTGATTTTGCCCTCCGGAGAAACATATGCACACTCGCAATCGCTTTTCATGGCATTGATAATCGTAATCACAACATTCTCCGCCCCGGAATACAGACCGGTGTTTAAAATATGCATAATCCTCTTCACAATTTTTCTCCAAACTTCTTCTTCCAATATCTATAGAGGCCCCACCCAGGAAGTATCATTAACGTCAATATCAGCTTATTAGGGAAATCTTTGAACCATTTTCCCATACCTTTGGCAGAGAAAAAGCCATAACACGCATATAAAAGGCTGTGTTTTAAAACTAAGCGCAAACGGATATCCGGTGCAATATAGACAAGGGAGTTAGCCATGCCCCCATTGGGGTTTTTTATTCTCAGCTTGCGTCCCGCCATGGACAATCCATCATCTCTGTACTCACAAGAATAAATAGACTGATTCCTCACATACGTTTTATATCGCCGATACAAAGGTACCCAGACTGCCGTCTCCCCCAGAAACCGTTCACCCTCAAAAACCGGGAACCGAAAGTTTTTCAAGGCATGTACGAAAAACACCTCGCACTTATCTCCTTTGATCCCGCTGTTTATGATATAGCTATTGGCCTTGACAATTTTTTCATCGTCCGGGAATCCATCTCCGATAATTCTCCCGTCAAAATAGGAGCGAAGGTATACAATCGCACACAGTTCTGCCTTGTCAACGATCTCCTCATAATCTTTCAAGATTATCTCCACCGCATGATCCGACAGGTAATCATCGCTGTCGACGATTACGACAAGTTCCGTCGTAATCGTATCCAGCATTTTATTGATAGCCGTATGCTTCCCGCCATTATTCTTGTAATAATATTCTATCTCAAACTGTGCTGATTTTTTAAAATTTACCACGACATCTTTTGTATTATCTGTACTTCCATCGTCGATTATAAGCCAATTGAATTGAAAGCTGCTTTGTCTCTGCAGGCTTTCAAAAAGTCTCGGCAATATATATGCTCTGTTATAAGTTGGTGTAAATATTGTGATTTTCGGATGCATTTTAAACTTAACCTCAATACTATATAAATTAAATTCTCACAGATCGATTCGTTACCATATTGATCAATTTACTCGTGTAATAATAGCCAAACACTCTGCTGCATAGTTTAATGAATTTATAATTTATACCTGACGCAGATCTGTCCATAAATGAATTGTTTTTAAATTCCTGTATCACCCTGGCACGGCTTTCCTGATCGGTATGTATAATGAATTTAATCATGTAAATAAATGTATTTGCAAATCTCTCTTTTGCCTGCTGTTGAATTTGTGAGCTATAATCTGATTGGGCAAAAAAAACATACCACTTGTTTAGTACATATAATTGACTGGAAATATTTTGTAATGAGATTTTTTTTGTCATTGCACCCGCATTGCTTTTTCTATAGTAATAAA